>NZ_RZTF01000493.1:0-4141 GCF_004023175.1 Mesorhizobium sp. M7A.F.Ca.MR.362.00.0.0 | reverse complement strand
TCTCTTTTGTCGCGGAATATTTTCCAGTCAAAATCGGACACGGTCTCGAGGGCATCGCTCCCTCTGACTTGCTTCAGCGAAGCTCTCACCGTGTTGCCGCACATCAAGCTGCAACGGAGGTGCCAATTCCCTCAGCTCCGGTAAGCGGCGGGAAATGCTTTGAAATTCTCCACGAGGCCAAATGCGGCCGATTGTCGTGAACCCGACATGTCTTCTGCCGCTGTCGGGTTTCGCCCTATCACTCTTGAGAGCTTGGACGGCTCGCCTGTGATTAGACTGGCCTCGGTCCTCGAGCAGTGGCAGTTTGGCGCCAGTTCGAAAGCGCGAACTCGCCGGCTTGGTCCTCGTGCCGCCACCGCCGCGTGTGGATTCTTGCCCCGGAGTCAAAATTCGCCTCGCGGTTGCCAACGGCGGCATGCGCTCAATGCGCGTGGCGTTGAGCCCCGACAGCACGTAATGGTACCAATTAGTGGATGCCCGTCGCTTCCTCCACTTCTCCAGCCAAGCGCTCGAACGACGCTACCTACCCACGTTCGAGCGCGACCGCGGAATCGCAGACTGCCGAACGTCAGCCGTTGCGAAAGGTGTAGCCGTACCCGTTGATCGCCGGCGCGCCGCCTAGATGTGCGTAGAGGACCCTCGATCCCTGTGGAAAGAAGCCCCTCTGGACGAGGTCGATCATCCCTTGCATCGATTTGCCCTCGTAAACGGGGTCCGTAATCATGCCCTCGAGCCGCGCGCACAAACGGATTGCCTCTTTGGTTTCCTCCGATGGAACGCCATAACCCGGGTACGCGTAGTCCATGAACAACACCACGTCTGCCTCGACAATTTCCGCTCCGAGGTGGACGAGCTTCGCTGTATTTTGGGCGATGCCAAGCACCTGCGCCTTGGTCTTGGCGGGCATGGCGGAGGCATCGATACCGATCACGTTGCGCTGTCGACCATCCTTGGCGAACCCGACGAGCATGCCGCCGTGGGTTGAACCAGTCACCGTACAGACGACGATATAGTCGAAGGCAAACCCAAGCTGCTCTTCCTGGGCACGCACCTCCTCAGCGAACCCCACATAGCCCAGGCCGCCGTATTTGTGGACAGAGGCGCCGGCAGGTATCGCATATGGCCTGCCGCCCCTTGCCTTGACTTCATAAAGTGCCTTTTCCCAGCTGCGGCGGATGCCGATGTCAAAGCCCTCGTCAACCAGGCGCACCTCTGCCCCCATGATGCGGCTCAAGAGAATATTGCCGACCCGGTCGTAGACAGCATCATCATGTGGGACCCAGCTCTCCTGGACCAGGAGGCATTTCATGCCGATCTTGGCGGCGACCGCAGCGACCATGCGCGTATGGTTGGACTGCACGCCACCGATTGTGACGAGCGTATCGGCATCTGACGCGATCGCGTCAGGCACAATGTATTCGAGCTTGCGCAGCTTGTTTCCGCCGAACGCGAGACCGGAGTTGCAGTCCTCGCGTTTGACGTAGATTTCCACCTTGTCGCCCAGATGCTTGCCGAGGCGCTCGAGCCTCTCGATCGGCGTGGGTCCAAAGGTGAGCGGATAACGTTCGAATTTTTCCAGCATGCTATCTCCAGCAAAAAAGTACCTGAACCTGCTACGCACCGGTCAGCCCAGGGGTAATGGTCGCGTGTTAGCCGAACACAGATTCCCTATACGATCAGCTCAGTCATCAGAGGGTGACCAAAATTGGTGTCGGTCTGAGCACTGATCCTGTCATCCGCGCATCAAAGCAGCAGCACATGCTGGGCATTCGGCCAAGCCGGGACACAGCTGAAAATTGCATTCCGCAGTTGATCAGAGTCAGACGACTGGTACCCGAGCTTTCCTGTAACCATCGGCATGCTGGCCCCTGTGGCGAGTTCCACGAGCGCGGCTAGAGGACTGCCAGATCAGAAAGAGCACGCAGCCGAAGTAGCCGGCCTGAAGCAGCAGCGAACAGGCCAGCGTCGTGACGACTGCCACACGGAGCGAATCCAAAGCGAAGTAAATCATCGACGCATTGCTGCACAGGACCAGCCCCACGAGCCGACAAAAAGATGAAGTGCAACGCCGTTCTCCTGGTTTTCGCCAGATCATGTTGCGAGCTCGTCGGCCGCAACATGCGTCTGGCAGTTCTTGGGGCAGACGCGGCCGCAGGCTCCGCAGCCTATGCAGCGGCCGGCATCATCGACAACCATGATCATGCGATTGAGCTTGCCGTCGAAATCGTCGTCCTCGTCATCGCAGGGGCCGAGGATTTCACCCGCATCATCAACGCCGTGAAGATGCATGACATCGCGCGAGCAGACCTTGAAACAA
The DNA here is from genome assembly GCF_004023175.1 of Mesorhizobium sp. M7A.F.Ca.MR.362.00.0.0. Lineage (NCBI taxonomy): Bacteria > Pseudomonadati > Pseudomonadota > Alphaproteobacteria > Hyphomicrobiales > Phyllobacteriaceae > Mesorhizobium > Mesorhizobium sp. M7A.F.Ca.MR.362.00.0.0. The sequence goes on along the minus strand of NZ_RZTF01000493.1, from coordinate 1,824 downwards.
CGGCAGCAGCCGATGCAGATCTTGCTATCGATGGAGGTCAGGTACGACGGCATCCAAATGGAGCCGTCACGGGTGGTGAATGTGCGCATCATCCTAAATTCTTCATTGAAGCGAGTTCTCTCTTGGCAACATCCAACTCGGCATAAACGGCTTGGGTTTTCTCGGCGACTTCCTGTATGTCGGCCCACTTGCCCGGCAGACCCTCGACGAGGTCCTGCAATGCCATCTTGGCAATAGCTGCACGCAACTGGAGCTTTCAGACTTTTTTCCTCATCCTATCTAGGTCTGACATAGATCCTTCCTGGAACAATGGTTTTGTTGATGCGCTCCATCTCGGGCTAGGCTTCAATGGCTGCAGTCGCATCGTCGACCAGTTTCGTACCGGCCTCAGCAAGTTTGCGGAAAGTCTCGAAGCCGAACCGGTGGACGTCTCGACAGAACGCCCAACCGCTGGAAGCCCCCACGGGTTTCATTCCAATTATTGGCGACGTCGACACGCCGGAGCGCTCCTCGATCGCAAGCGCTACGGCGGTGTAAAACATGTCGAGCCTCCACAGCGCGTCAGGATCGGGATCGCCGCCAAAGGGTACCGCACGTTGCTGTTGCTTGGTGATGATGAACTCGGCCAGCAGCTCGGCATCCGAATGGCCTTCCCATAAGCCGAAGGAATCCTGAGTACGAATGAGCCGCAGGAGGCATTTGACGAACGGGGAAGCAAGGGCCTCGTCGTCATTGTTGACAGCAGGGCCAACCGGAGGAATTTCGTTGTTCGTCATTTCAGTCTTCGTCTTCGAGGTACGATTTCCTTGCGATGCCCACTCCGGGTCCGCTTGCGTGGCCGACGAATGGCTTGGGCGGGCCAACCCCAAGAGTGCCCCGTGGCCGACCTCGACATGTCCACGAGTGCGAGACCTGCGGCGCGAATTCGCGGCGCACATCGTCTGCGCCGCGATCCGACCGGTGGTCAACGCAATTGAAATCCAACCTGCCGCAAGCCGCCGCCCTGCTGCATCGACATACTTGCTGCGAAGAGAGCCTCGATGGGCGGATTGGCCAGTGTTCAATTCCAATTGTCAGTCCCTTCGCGATTCTTGCTCAGGAAGTGACTGCGTTTTGAGTTTCGGGTGCCTTCTTTTGCGGAGCCACACAAAGATCCGCGTGACAGGCAGGCTCACCCGTGTAGTTGGCCAGTGCTTCGAGCAATGGGGTAAGATAGTACTGTTTGGTGTGGTCCGGAATTGGCCCCAGCCGGTCCACCGATTTCAGTGCCACCTCGATCAACTCGATTGCGCGATCTTTGTTGCCGCTCTCGTAATAATACTGAGCTACCGGGAGGTACCGGAGGTATTTAAACGGGCCATCGCCGTTCGGGGGATTGAGTGCCAGTATCTGTTCCGAGAGCTCGTTGCCCATCGCAAAGCGCTCCGCGCGCGGAAGATGGGAATTGTCCATCGTGGGATCGAAGAGTTGGTTGAGGGCCAAGGCCATCCACGACACCGCGTCGGACGTTTTGTCGATCGCGTCCTCGACCAATTCTCGCATGACCGGCATGCCGGTCTTGATGTCGCGCAGCTTGTGAAGCAGAAGATCCGCATGAATCTGCCGGAACTCACAAGAGTCTGGCATCAAGGCGAGGCCTTCTTCGATGGCCAAGAGCGCCGCCGTCCAATCCTCGGCCTGCATCGCCGGCCCAATTTTGGCGTATATCGGCCCGGTAAGCGACATTTCGCGCGCTGCAAGTTGGTTATGCGCGATGCGCTTTGCATCGGCGGCTTTCGCTTCATAGCTGCTGCGCCAGCTGCCGTTAAGGACTTTCGGCAAAAC
>NZ_RZTF01000492.1:0-4142 GCF_004023175.1 Mesorhizobium sp. M7A.F.Ca.MR.362.00.0.0 | reverse complement strand
ACTACGGCCTCGTCGGCGATCTCTTCGTCATTCTGCCGGAGCTGCAAAAGGCGCTTTGACGCTTTCTGCCAAAGCGTATTAAATGGTGAGGGTGGGGTAGACGAAGTCGCCCCGCCCTTTTAGTTTGCACCGCACAAAAAGCAGGCCGCAAAGGCGAAAAGCAATCCAGCAAAAGTGCGCAGCGGTTTTGCGTCCGGAATTGCGGTAAAATAAAAGGTGGAGCGCTTTCGCAGTTCAAGCGGAAGGGCTCAGGACGGGATCGGTGTAATGAGCAAGATCGAGACGATCGGCATCATCGGCGCGGGCCAGATGGGCGGCGGCATCGCCCATGTCTCCGCGCTTTCGGGCTACAAGGTGCTGATCTACGATATTTCGCCCGACCGCATCGAGAAAGGCATCGCCACAATCAGCGGCAACATGGCCCGCCAGGTGGGGTCCGGCAAGCTCGACGAGAAGGTGCGCAACGACGCGATGGGCCGCATTTCGGCCGCGCCCGCGATGGCCGATCTTGCCGGCGCGGATCTGGTGATCGAAGCGGCGACCGAGGACGAGACGGTCAAGCGCAAGATCTACGCCCAGCTTTGCCCGCAGCTCAATCCCGAAGCCATCCTGGCGACCAACACCTCGTCGATCTCGATCACGCGGCTTGCCGCGCAGACCGACCGGCCTGAGCGGTTCATCGGCATACATTTCATGAACCCGGTGCCGCTGATGAAGCTGGTCGAGCTGGTGCGCGGCATCGCCACCGAGGACCAGACCTTCGAGGCTGCCAAGACCTATGTGAAGCAGCTCGACAAGACGATCACGGTCTCGGAGGATTTTCCGGCCTTCATCGTCAACCGCATCCTGTTGCCGATGATCAACGAGGCGATCTACACGCTCTATGAGGGTGTCGGCTCGGTCGACGCCATCGATACCGCCATGCGGCTCGGCGCCAACCATCCGATGGGGCCGCTGCAGTTGGCCGATTTCATCGGGCTCGACACCTGCCTGTCGATCATGCAGGTGCTGCATGACGGCCTGTCGGACTCGAAGTATCGCCCTTGCCCGCTGCTGGTGAAATATGTCGAGGCCGGCTGGCTCGGCCGCAAGACCGGGCGCGGCTTCTACGACTATCGTGGCGAGCATCCCGTTCCGACGCGCTGAGCGCATCGTCGACGCAAATCAGGGACAAGCCTTCGGATCGGCGGTTGACAGGCTCGATCAGGAGGCCGCCGCTAGCGGCTCTGTCCGGCCCTCCACGATCCGTGCGTCGGACGCCACGGAGACACAGCCGCGGCCGGCCGCCTTGGCCGCATAGCAGGCCGCATCGGCTCTCGCGATGATCTCGTCGACCTCGCCGCAATTGGCATTGATCGCAGCCAGTCCGATGCTGGCGCCGATCACGTGAGGACGGCCGTCCCAGGTGAAGTCCAGCCCGCCGATCGCATCGATGATGGAGCGTGCCGCGATCTTGGCGCCGGCTGCCGAACCCGATTTCAGAATGACCGCGAATTCGTCGCCGCCGAGGCGAGCGACGATATCGTCTGGACCAAGCACGCCGCGAATCGCCTCGGCAACCCGCTTCAGCAGCGCGTCTCCCGCCGCGTGTCCGCCGGTGTCGTTGACCAGTTTGAAGTGGTCGAGATCGATGAACATGAACTGATGTCCGGCGCCTCCGACCGACTTCGTCGTGTCGGCGGTGCCGTCCTTGCGCGCCTGGCCGACCAGGTCTTCCATGGCGCGGATGAAGCTCGAGCGGTTGGCAAGGCCGGTCAGCGCATCGTGTGCCGCGGCGTGCGCCAGCTGGCGCTGCAGCGCGCGCGCATCGGTAAAGTCCTGGAAGACGATGACCAGCCCGCAGAATTCGTTCCGTTCGTTGATGATCGGCGACACCACCTGGCGGATGCTGCAGCGCGTGTCGTCGCGCCGGATCAGGACGGCGCGGCTGTTCTGGTCGGCGGGCGCATGAACGCCAACCGCGGGCCGGGTGACGCCGATCCTGTGCCCCGTCTCCTCGTCGACCGCCCAGTAGACATGGCCAAGCATCTTGCCGAGAGCCTCGCCGCCGGCAATCCCGGTCAGCTTTTCGGCGACCGGGTTCATGAAGGTGATACGGTTTGCGGCATCGGTGCAGATGACGGCATCGCCGATTGATTGCAGCGTCACCCTCAGCCGCTCCTTTTCGTCGGCAAGCATTGCCGCCGACACAGTAAGGCGCTCTTCGGCCTCCTTGCGGCGGGTGATGTCGGTCAGGCTGCCGATGGCCCTGATCAGCCGTCCATCCTCGTCGCGTTCGATGGCCTTGCCGCGGTCGAGTATCCACATCCAGTGGCCATCCTTGTGGCGCATCCTGAATTCGGCTTCAAAGAACGGTGTCTTGCCCTCGAGATGGGCGCGATCGGCTTCGGCGACAGTCTCGCGATCGTCGGGATGAATCATCGTCAGCCAGCGATCGGTGTCGCCATCGAGCTCGCCATCCGCATAGCCCAGCATCTTGACCCAGGTCGAGGAATAGGTCGTGCCCCCCTTGCGCATGTCGAGGTCCCAGACGCCTTGGCCGGCACCAGCCAGAGCAAAATTCCAACGCGTCTCCGCCTCGGCAATGCGCGCCTCGGCCTGCTTGCGCGCGTCGATGTTCTCGATTTGCGAGACGAGATAGAGCGGGCGGCCGCTGGTCTCATCGCGAATGACCGAACCGGCAAGATGGGCCCAGACGGGCGTTCCGTCCTTCCTGAGATAACGCTTCTCGAAGTGGAAGGAATTGACCGTGCCCGCCTTCAGATCGTCCATCGTCTCCCGCCCGATCAGCAGATCGTCGGGATGCGTGATCTGGAAGAAAGTCAGCGCCTCGATCTCTTCGCTTGTGTAGCCAAGCATGGCGGCGAAGGCCGGATTGGTTTGGCGGATGCGACCGTCGAGACCGACAACCACGATGCCGATCGCCGAATCCTCCATGGCGCGGCGGAAGCGCAGCTCGCTCTCGGCGATCTGCTGGCGATCCCTGCTGATCCTGCGGATAGACAGGGCGGCGAGGAACAGCGCGCCCGCCGCCACCGCCACCGCGATCTGCAGGCAGAGCCTCAACGCTTCGGTGCCGAAATCCAGGCTCGACAGCAGGATCGAGGTCGCCAGCACGCCCAGGCCGGCGACGAGCAACGCCAGCCCTGCATGCCCAAGAGATTTTCGGCTGGTCAATCCTCGCCACATCACGATACGTGCCACCCCCGTGCGCAAACGCATGTTCTCGCATCAACCTTGGCGGATCGATTTTAAGGAAAGGTTGCGTCCGGCATGCCGGCGTGGTCGCTAACCGGCAAACAATTGCCGGCATGATTAAGGATCGGTGCACGGGTCCGCGATCGCTGCGAAACGCTACCAGCGTATGAAAAACCGTCCGCCGAGCGCACCGAGCAATGCGAGCCCTGCGATCGCTGCCGTGTACCAGGTGGCGACGAAAAGCGGCGAGTCGTCGAAGCAGTGCGCGGCATAGAAGGTTGCCGCCAGCCCGCCGGCGAGCAGACCCGCCACCGCACCGGCAAGCACCGGCCGTGTCGGCGCGCCATAGCGCAGCATCCACAGGAAGATGGCAAGCGGGCCAATACCGATCAGCGGGATAAAGCCCATGCAGAGCATCATGTTGGAGCCGACCATCCGTGTACCCCACAGCGCCTCCGGCACCATGAAAAGCTCAAGAAGCACCGCCACGGCGACCAGCACGGGCGCCGCGGCCATCCAGGCCATTGCCCGGCCCGTCGAGGCGCCCGGCGTCGACAAGGCGCGGATCAGGGCGAAGGCGCTGACGGCCAGCACGATGGTGAAGACGAATTTGGAGAGGAAGCGCATCGTGTGAGCGGCCGCCATGAAGTCCGGGCGCGGGCCGATGGTCAGCAGGAATACGACGGCCGCGATCACCGCCCCCGCACCGGCGGCCAGCCACCAGGCCGACAGCAGCGGGATTGCCTTGCTGCTTGCGTCGGCGTCCAGCGCCTTGATGAGATCATCCGTCCTCATGTCATTCCCGCCCGAACCGCCCCTGCCCGAATCGCTTGGCTATCGCGGCAAGTCCGCGATGCAGCGACACACGCACCGCCGTCTCGCTGATGCCGAACTTCGCCGCCGTCTCACCGATGGACCGCCCTTCCACCGACACGGCCGAGACC
>NZ_RZTF01000491.1:3801-4157 GCF_004023175.1 Mesorhizobium sp. M7A.F.Ca.MR.362.00.0.0 | reverse complement strand
ATGTTTGCCCGTATCGAGCCGCAACTGGCGACGCAGGTGCCAAAACCACCGGATGGCGAGGACACATGGGAAGTCTGGCTGCACGAAATCAAATTCGACGGCTACCGCACCATGGCGCATCTTACTGAGGGCGCGGTCAAGCTGATCACCCGTGGCGGCATCGACTGGACGAAGCGCTATGGCGACCTGCCGCATGCGTTCGCCAAATTGCCGTGCCGCGACGCCATCATCGACGGCGAGATCGTGGTGCTCGATGCCAAGGGCATCAGCCGCTTCGCGCTGCTGCAGGATGCGCTGGCGCAGGGCGCCGGCAGCAAGCTCCATTTCTACGCCTTCGATCTTCTTCATCTCGACGG
>NZ_RZTF01000491.1:0-3791 GCF_004023175.1 Mesorhizobium sp. M7A.F.Ca.MR.362.00.0.0 | reverse complement strand
TCTCGACGGCTGGGACCTGACCAAGGCGCCGCTGGTCCGGCGCAAGGCGCTGCTGGCGCAGATGCTGTCGGGCCTCGGCGCCAATTCCGCCATCCAGTTCTCCGACCATGTCGAGGGCTCGGGGCAGGGGCTCTACGACCAGGCGTCGGAACTGGGGCTGGAGGGTGTCGTCTCCAAGCGCGCCACGGCCATCTATCAGAGCGGCCGAAGCAAAAGCTGGACCAAGACCAAGGCGTTGCTGTCGGACGACTTCGTCATCGCAGGCTTCACCATCTCCGATGCGGCCGAAGGGCTGGCGGCGCTCGGCATGGCAGAGTTCGAGGGTGGTGAATTGCATTATCGCGGCAAGGTCGGCACCGGTTTCGATGCCGCCACCGCCGGTGAGTTGCTCGCCAGGCTGGAGCCGCTGCGGGAAGGCGCCACCGCGCCCGAGGGCGTCCCGCGCGAAATCATGCGCGAGATGAACTGGGTGCGGCCGCTGCTGTCGGCGCGCATCCATTACGCCAACCGCACATCGGACAACGCACTGCGCCACGGCGTCTTCCGCGGTTTGAGGGATGTCGGCCTGTCGACGCCGGTCTCGTCCAAACGCAAGCGGCTGATCGCCGAGGCCGACCTTGCCACCATCTGGGTGACCAACCCGACGCGCCGGCTGTTCGGCAAGACCGGCCCGACCAAGCTCGACATCGCCGTCTATTATGCGCTGGTCGGCGATTTCATGCTGCCGCACATCCTCGGCCGGCCAGTGTCGCTGGTGCGCTGCCCGACCGGCCTGCCGAAGGATTGCTTCTTCCAGCGCCACGCCTTCACCGGCATGCCGCCCTCGGTGGTGACATTCGAGGCGACAAATTCCGAGGGCGAGACCAAATCCTATCTCTCGGTCGAAGGCGCGAAAGGATATCTGGCGCTGGCGCAGTTCGGCGTCGTCGAGTTCCATACCTGGGGCACTCACCGCACCAGCCTCGACAGACCCGACCAGATCGTCCTCGACCTCGATCCGGGCGAGGGGATTTCATGGCGCGAGGTGGTCGAGGCCGCCGTGCACATCAAGGGCGAATTGGAGCGCCTGGGGCTGGTGCCGTTCGCCAAGACCTCCGGCGGCAGCGGCATCCACATCACCGTGCCGGTGACGGGCAAGCAGAACTGGAAGAAACTGCACCAGGCGACCAGCGCCATCGCCACGCATCTGGCGACAACGGCGCCGGACACCTTCACCACCACCATGGGCAAGGACAACCGCAAGAAGCGCATCTTCATCGATTATCATCGCAATGCGCGCGGCCACACCTCCGCAGCCCCTTATTCCTTGCGCGCCCGCACCAATCTGCCGGCCTCGACGCCGGTGAGCTGGAGCGATCTGGAATCCATCGATGCGCCGCAGGATCTGAACTATTCCTCCCTGCCGGGGCTGCTGGCGACATCGGGCGATCCGTGGGCCGAGATCAATGAGTTCGCGCGGGATTTGCCAGTGTTCGAGGGAACGAGGAAGTAGTCGCGAGATGAGGGCGCAGCCCCGCCAGCGTCTCAATTCCAAGTCCATCGACGCTTCCGACAATTTGAATTATTCTCTCCGCCACGACCTCAAAGACGTACCGGAAGATTTCGTCAGGGATTTGCCTGTATCGTGTGGGGTCGGTGTAGGATTTCCTCGGCGCCAATCGTCCTTCGGACGAAAAGCGCTGCAGCAAATGTCAGTGCATGGCCGCGTAGGAGTGTTTCATGGCGCCCAGGGCAAGTTGGAAAGGTTACCTCAAACTCAGCCTCGTGAGCTGTCCGGTGCGGCTATATCCCGCCACCAGCGCCAGCGAGCGCATCAGCTTCAACCAGTTGCACAAGAAGACCCATAACCGCATCAACATGAAACCGGTCGACCCCGAATTGGGGCTCGTCGAGCGTGCTGATCTGGTCAAGGGCTACGAATACGAGGACAAGCAGTACATCATCATCGATGATGCCGATCTCGATGCGGTGCGCATCGAATCCAATCACACGATGAACATCGAGGCCTTCGTCGACGAGGACGAGGTCGATGTCATCTATCAGGACGCGCCCTACTACATGGCGCCCGACGGTGCGATGGCGGAAGAGACCTTTGCCGTGCTGCGCGAAGCGATGCGCAAATCCGGCAAGCTGGCGATCGCCCGCCTGGTGCTGTCCAGCCGCGAGCGCGTGGTGACGATCGGCGCGCGCGAGAACGGCATGTTCGTGTGCACCTTGAGGAACCCGAACGAAGTGCGCGGGACGGCTGAATATTTCGGCAACATCCCGGCTGGCAAGCCCGACCCCGAAATGCTGCAGCTCGCCGAAGCGCTGATCAAGCAGAAGGAAACCACCTTCGATCCGAAGAATTATGAGGACCGCTACGAGGCGGCACTCATGACGATGATCCGCGAGAAGCTGAAAGGCCACAAGCCGATCATCGTGGCGGCACCCGAGCGCGGCAATGTCATCAACCTGATGGATGCGCTGAAGGCGAGCCTGTCGCAATCGAAGCCGCCGGCCAAATCGAAGAGCAAGGCCGACGAGGTTGCCAAGCCCGCCGCGAAGAAGGCGGCAGCGGGTGGTGCTGCTGAAAATCCGTTGAAGGCCAATCTGCTGAAGGCGGTCGGCAAGAGCAAGAAATGACGGCACCGGCCGGCGCTGTTTTCGGCACGATAGGCGCGCTGGCGGCTTTTCCGCTCAGGCTGGCTGCGCGGGAAGTGGAACGCCGGCACGGCCAGCTGCGGCGCGGTATCACCAGGCGCACCACACATGTCGTCTTCGGCCGGACACTTCTCGCCAGGGCAGGCCTCGTCAAAAACGGCGATGCCGGGATCGAGCGCAGTGTCGCCGCCGAGCGCGCGGCCGGTCGAACGCTGATCAGCGAGAACGGATTCCTGCGCCTTCTCGGACTGATGAAGACACCGGAGGCGTCTTCGCTGTCGCGGCAATCGCTGATCGATCAGTCGCGGCTATCAGGCTCCGACCTCGATTTTTTGTCGCTGTTCGATGCGTTCGAGCATGACACAGAACCTTATTCCTTCCGCGACCTGATCCTGGCGCGCAAATATGCCGGGCTCATCGCCGGCGGCGCGACCTGGGCGGCGATCGCGCGCTCCGTCCACCGCTCCGGCCCGGTGGCGTCGCTGACCGCCAAGTCGCTCAATGTCGGCTCGCAGCATGGGCGCGCCGATGCCATCTATCTCGAAGGCGGCCAGAGCGAACTCGATGGGCAGTTGCTGTTCGATCTCGGAACAGCCGGGGCAGAGGGTGACGACACGCTGGAGGAGCTGTTCGCCGAGGCGGAAGCGGCGGAGGAGCAGGGCGACCATGATGGGGCCGCCGCGCTCTACCAGCGTTGCCTGGCCATCGATCCGAGCGATGCGATTGCCGCCTTCAACCGCGCCAACTGCCTGCGCGCCGGCGGCCACGCGGTGGACGCCGCTCATGACTATATCAATGCGATAAAACTCGACCCGGCCTTCGTCGAGGCGTGGTTCAACCTGGCCGGACTGATGAGCGAGCAAGGTCGCGAAGCCTCGGCGCGAAGGCACCTGCAGAAGGCGATCGCGCTCGACAAGACCTATGCCGATCCGGTGTTCAACCTTGCGAGGTTGGAGTTCGACGCGGGCAATCTGCTAGAGGCGCGGCGGCTGTGGGTGCGCTATCTCGAACTCGACGCGGATTCGGAATGGGCGCGGGTTGCAGCCAAGGGAGTGCAGTTCGTGGATCTGCAGCTGGCGCGGACGGCGGGGTGAGCATGATTGGCGAAGGCCGCGATGACAGCCAATCTCCCCCCTTGCGGGGGAGAT
>NZ_RZTF01000048.1:0-25763 GCF_004023175.1 Mesorhizobium sp. M7A.F.Ca.MR.362.00.0.0 | reverse complement strand
TCCGTTGACATAGTGCGATGCCGTGGGCTGGGCGCGCATGGGAGGTCTCCAAATCGTCTTCGCGGCATGCATGATCGTGCAGTCACGATCATGCTCTATCTGTCCGACGCCTGCCAGCGCGGATTGATCCATGGTTCCTGGTTGGACGGCGCCAGCGGTGTCCGGCCAAGGATGTGATCGGAAGCCTTCTCCCCGGTCATGATCGATGGCGCATTGAGATTGCCGTTGGTGACGCGCGGGAAGATCGAGGAATCGGCGACCCGCAATCCTTCGACGCCAATGACCCGGCATTCCGGATCGACGACGCTCATCATGTCGTCGGCGCGGCCCATCTTGCAAGTGCCGCAAGGATGGTAGGCGCTCTCGGCATGATCGCGGATGAAGATGTCGAGCTCGTCGTCCGACTGAATGTGGCTGCCCGGAGAGATTTCCTTGCCCCGATAGGGGTCGAACGCCGACTGCCCGAAGATCTCGCGCGTCAGCCTGATGCAGTGGCGGAACTCCTCCCAATCGTCTGGATGCGACATGTAGTTGAAGCGGATCATCGGCTTGGATTTCGGGTCCGGCGAACGCAGCGTCACCGAACCGCGCGACTTCGAGCGCATCGGTCCGACATGCGCCTGGAAGCCGTGCGATTTCGCAGCCGCCTTGCCATCATAGCGGACTGCCGCCGGGATGAAATGGTACTGGATATCGGGGTAGTCGACGCCGGCGCGCGAGCGCACGAAGGCTGCCGCTTCGAAGTGGTTGGTGGCGCCAAGCCCGGTCTTGAGGAACAACCACTGCGCTCCGATGAGTGCTTTCGAGAACGGGTTCAGCACCGAATTGAGCGTGATCGGCAGCAATGATTCCTGCTGGATGTAGAGCTCCATATGATCCTGCAGATTGCGGCCGACACCGGGCCGGTCGGCCACCACCGGAATGCCGTTTTCGCGCAAATGCTCGGCCGGGCCGATGCCGGACAGCATCAGTATCTTGGGCGAATTGATCGACGATGCGGCGACGATCACCTCACGTCGCGCCTTAACGACCTGAATCTGTTTGTGAGCTTCGATCTCGACGCCGATGGCGCGTTGATTCTCGATAATCACGCGCCGCGCAAAGCCCTTGACCAGACTCACATTTTTGCGCTTCAGCGCCGGCTTCAGATAGGCCGATGCCGCCGACCAGCGGCGACCGCCGCTGATGGTCTGCTCCATCGGCCCAAAACCTTCCTGCTTGGAACCATTGTAGTCTTCGGTCAGTTCGAACCCGGCCTGGCGACCAGCCTCGACAAAGGCGCCATAGAGCGGATTTTTACGCGAGCCGCGCTGCACATGCAGCGGCCCGCCGTGGCCGCGCCAGCCATCCTCGCCGCCGTCCGAATCTTCCATACGCTTGAAATAGGGGAGCACGTCGGCGAAGCCCCAGCCGGCCGCACCCTCTTCGGCCCAATGGTCGAAATCGCGGGCGTGGCCGCGCACATAGACCATGCCGTTGATCGAGGACGAGCCGCCGATAACCTTGCCGCGCGGTGTCGCCAGCACGCGGCCGCCGAGATGCGGTTCCGGCTCGCTGGCAAAACCCCAGTCGTAGAGGCTCATGTTGAGTGGGATCGACAGCGCCGACGGCATCTGGATCAGCGGCCCGATATCGCTGCCGCCGAATTCGATGACGATGACCGAATGCTTGCCGTCTTCAGACAGGCGATAGGCCATGGCCGAGCCGGCCGAGCCGGAGCCGATGATGACGAAATCTGCTTCAAGCATGGTTCATATGCGCCATGAAATCGGCGAGCGAGACATTGCCGCCGGTAGCCACAACAAGGGCGGTCTTGCCCCTCACATCCACCTTGACGCCGAGCAGTGCGGCGAGCGAGGCAGCACCAGACGGCTCCAGCACCAGCTTCATGCGCTCGAAGGCGATCCGCATGGCGCTGCGCACCGATTGGTCGTCGACGGTGATGCCGCGAACACCGGCGGTCTTGACTGCCGCGAAAGGCGCGTCGCCCGGCCGTCGCGACATCAGCCCGTCGCAGATCGACTTCGGCCCGATCGGCATCGTCTCGATGCTGCCATGTGCCAGCGACGAGCCCATGCCGTTGAAACCTTCAGGTTCGACGCCGATGATCTCAGTGGCGGGCGACAGATAGTGGAAGGCGAGCGAAACGCCGCCGATCAGCCCACCGCCACCGACCGAGCAGAACAAAAGATCGGCGCTGGCGCCTTTGGCTTCGAGTTGGTCAAGCGCTTCGAGGCCGGCGCCCGCCTGGCCGGCAACGATCTCCGGATCGTCAAATGGATGCAGCAGGGCCAAGCCTTCGGTCTCGGCGATCTCGCGTGCCTTGGCGGCGGCGACTTCCTCACGCGCGCGTTCGCCATGGTCGGTCAGCACGACGCGGGCGCCATAGCCGGCCGTAGCATCACGCTTGGCGGCCGGTGCGTCGATCGGCATGACGATGGTGACGGGAATGCCGAGCGCCTGGCCGGCAGCCGCCAGCCCTTGCGCGAAATTGCCGGAGGAGTAGGCGACGACGCCTTTCCTGGCCTCATCAGTGGAAAGCTGCTTCAGGCGCCAATAGGCGCCGCGCACCTTGAACGATCCGGCCCATTGCAGCGATTCCGGCTTGATGAAGACGCGGGCCGCACCCGTCTCGCGGGCCAGTGCCGCCGATTCCAGCAGCGGTGTGATCTGCGTCGCCCTGGAGGTGACGGCATAGGCCTGCTTGAGGTGGTCGAGGGAGGGGACGAGAAGGTCTGACATCATTCGCCTCGCGGATACCTTTTGCTCTCTTCGAGATTGTCGAGGTTCATGTGATTGCGCATGTAACGCTCGGACGCTTTTTGCAGCGGCTGGAAATCCCAGGGGTAATAGGCGCCGTTGCGCAGCGCCGGATAGACGACCCAGCGGCGCGCCTGGTTTTCGCGGACAGCGGCGTCGAAGCCGGCCATGTCCCAGCGCGCCTGGACCTTGTCCATGAATGCCGCCACCAGGCCCGCATTGGCCGCGTCGTCGGCCAGATTGTCCCGTTCGAGCGGATCGGCTTCGAGATCGAACAGTTGCGGCGGATCGAGTTCACAATGGACGAATTTGTATCTGCCGTCGCGGATCGCAACCAAGGGCGCGTTGGACCCTTCGGCCGCATATTCCATCAGCACCGGCGCGGTGCGCTCAATACCCTTGGTGAGCGGCAGCAGCGACTGGCCGTCGGTCCACGGCGCGATTGCAGCGATGTCGATGCCGGCGAGGTCGCAAAGCGTCGGCGCCACGTCAAGATTGGAAACCGGCGTCTCGATCAGCCCGGCGTGAACGCCCTTGCCGGCAATCATCAGCGGCACGCGCGCCGAGCCCTCGAAGAAGCTCATCTTGAACCATAGGCCGCGCTCGCCGAGCATGTCGCCGTGGTCCGAGCAGAACAGGATGATTGTGTCGTCGGCCATGCGGGTGCGCTCGAGAACATCCAGGATCTCGCCCAGCTTGTCGTCGACATAGGAGATGTTGGCGAAATAGCCCTGCCGCGAACGACGCACCTGTTCCGGCGTGATCTCGAAGGAAGGATAATCGCTGGCGTGGTACAGCCGCCGGGAATGCGCATCCTGCTCGTCATGCGCGATGAACCCGGTTTCCGGATCCAGCGCCTGGCAATGCTCATAGAGATCCCAATACTGCTTGCGCGCGACATAGGGATCGTGCGGGTGCGACAGCGAGACGGTGAGGCACCATGGCCGATGGCTCGCATCGTCCTGTTCGCGCGAAAGCTGATAGAGCTTCTGTGTGGCTAGGAACACGACCTCGTCGTCATACTCCATCTGGTTGGTGATCTCGGCAACGCCGGCGCCGGTCACCGAGCCCAGATTGTGATACCACCAGTCGATACGCTCGCCGGGCTTGCGGTAGTCCGGCGTCCAGCCGAAATCGGCAGGGTAGATGTCGGTCGTCAGCCGTTCCTCGAAACCGTGCAACTGGTCCGGCCCGACGAAATGCATCTTGCCCGACAGGCAGGTGTAGTAGCCGGCGGCGCGCAGATGATGGGCGAAGGTCGGGATCGATGAGGCGAATTCGGCGGCGTTGTCATAGACGCCGGTGCGCGACGGCAATTGCCCGCTCATGAACGAGGCACGGCCCGGTGCGCAGAGCGGCGACGCCGTATAGTTGTTGGCAAAGCGCGCCGAACGCGCAGCCAACGCTTTCAGATGCGGTGTGTGCAGAAAATCCGCCGGGCCGTCCGGAAACAAGGTTCCGTTGAGCTGGTCGACCATGACGATCAGAAAATTGGGTCGCTTCGTTGTCACTGTTTGCGCCGCTCGCCAAGTTTTGTTTCGAGATAGTCCTCGACCAGCGCGATTGCGGTCGCGGCATCAGGCACGCCGTCTTTCAGCGCCCGCCTGATGTAGAGCCCGTCGATCATCGCCGCAGTCGCTTCGGCGGCGCGGTCGGCCTCGGCCCTGGGCAGGATGCCGACAAGCCCGCTCATCAGGTTCGAGTGCAGCCGCCGCGCATAGACCCTGAGCAGCCGGCGCAAGGCCGATGATTTCTGCGCCTCGACATAGAAGGCGAGCCAGGCGGCGATGGTTTCCGGCTGGAACTGGATGTCGGAGAAGTTGACGGCGACCACCGCCGAAACGCGCTGGCGCGCGGTACCAGTCGATTGAAGGGCGCGTCGCATGTCGATGGTCAGTTCGGCCAGGATGTGCCGCATCGTCGCCAGCAACAACTCGTCCTTGGCGCCGAAATAGTGATGGGCAAGAGCCGACGAAACCCCGGCGCGTCCGGCGATCTCGGACATGGTGACGTCGAGCGAGCCGCGCTCGCCGATCGCCGAGATCGTCGCGTCGATCAGCGCCTTGCGGCGCAGCGGTTCCATTCCGACTTTCGGCATCTCGCGATGATCCTTTGAGAAAACAGGATTATTTTTTATTGACGCGTCAATCAACAAAAAAATCGACCGCGATCTTGGCTGTACCAAGCGATTGTCCGCCTCCCGCCCTTCACGAAGTGGGCAGGATTGTTTATATTTGAACAATAAAGGCGAAATGCGCCGTGAGCCCACATGTTAGGCTGGCGCCAAGGATGGAGACCGCCATGACCGCATGCATCGTTGGCTGGGCGCATTCGCGCTTCGGCAAGCTCGAGGGCGAAACACTCGAAAACCTCATCGTCAAGGTGGCAACGGACGCGCTCGACCATGCCGGCATCGGTCCCGACGAGGTCGACGAGATCGTGCTCGGCCATTTCAACGCAGGCTTTTCGGCGCAGGATTTCACCGCCAGCCTGGTGCTTCAGGCCGACGACCGGCTGCGCTTCAAGCCGGCGACGCGTGTCGAGAACGCTTGCGCCACCGGATCGGCGGCGGTCAGGCAAGGTATCCGGGCCATCGACGCCAATGCCGCCCGCATCGTGCTGGTGGTCGGCGCCGAGCAGATGACGACGACGTCCGGTCCCGAAATCGGCAAGAACCTGCTCAAGGCGTCCTACCTGCCCGAAGATGGCGACACGCCGGCGGGTTTCGCCGGCGTCTTCGGCAAGATCGCGCAGGCCTATTTTCAGCGCTACGGCGACCAGTCGGATGCGCTGGCCATGATTGCCGCCAAGAACCACAAGAACGGCGTCGACAATCCCTATGCCCAGATGCGCAAGGATTTCGGCTATGAGTTCTGCCGCCAGGAGAGCGAGAAGAACCCCTTCGTTGCCGGCCCGCTGAAGCGCACCGACTGCTCGCTGGTCTCCGACGGTGCCGCCGCCCTTATCCTTGCCGATACCGCCACCGCGCTGAAGATGCGCCGTGCCGTTGCCTTCCGCGCCAACGAGCATGTGCAGGATTTCCTGCCGATGTCGAAGCGCGACATCCTGACCTTCGAAGGCTGCGAACAGGCCTGGAACCGGGCGTTGAAATCGGCCGGCGTGACGCTCGACGATCTGTCCTTCGTCGAAACGCATGACTGCTTCACCATTGCCGAACTGATCGAGTACGAGGCGATGGGCCTTGCCAAGCCGGGAGAGGGGGCGAAGCTGGCGCTGGACGGCACAACGGCCAAGGATGGTCGCCTGCCGGTCAATCCATCCGGCGGGCTGAAGGCCAAGGGCCATCCGATCGGCGCCACGGGCGTGTCGATGCATGTCTTGACCGCCATGCAGCTTGTCGGCGAGGCCGGCGGCATCCAGGTGCCGGGCGCAAAACTTGGCGGCATCTTCAATATGGGCGGTGCGGCGGTCGCCAACTACGTTTCCATTCTCGACCGGATCAGATAAACCGCCCGCATTTACGGGAGGGTTCATGACAAATCCGGTTCTGATCGAAGTGTTGCGCGGCGCGATCGTCGAGAGCGCGCATCGCGGCTCGGTCGCGGTCTTCGATGGCGACGGCAAGCCCGTCTGGGAGATCGGCGACACGGCCAAGCCGGTGTTTCCGCGCTCGGCGGTCAAGGCGATCCAGGCACTGCCGTTGGTCGAAAGCGGGGCGGCCGATGCCTATGGCTTCGGCAACCGCGAACTGGCGCTTGCCTGTGCGTCCCACTCGGGCGAGCCGGCCCATGTCGAACTGGCGCGATCCATGCTGGCCAAGGCCGGGCTGGACGGTTCAGCGCTCGAATGCGGCACGCATTGGCCGTCCAATCATGACGCCGAGATTGCGCTCGCCCGCGCCGGCGGCTCGCCGAACGCATTGCACAACAATTGCTCCGGCAAGCATTCCGGCTTCCTCTGCACCTGCGTCCACGCCGGCATTGCGCATCGCGGCTATGTCAAGCCGGGACACGGCCTGCAGGAGATGGTGCGCGACGCCATGCAGTCGGTCACGGGCGCTGTCCATGGCGCGGACCAGCGGGCCATCGATGGCTGTTCGATCCCAACCTATGCGGTGCCGCTCAGGAGCTTCGCGCTCGGCTTTGCCCGCATGGCCACGACATCAGGCTTTGGCCCAGAGCGAGCCAAGGCTGCAAAGCGGCTGCTTTCCGCCTGCATGGCTGAGCCGTTCTTCGTGGCCGGCACCGGTCGCGAAGACGTCGCGCTGATGGAGGCCGCACCAGGGCGGATCTTTACGAAAGGCGGCGCCGAAGGCGTCCATTGTGCCGCAATTCCGGAACTTGGCCTCGGCATCGCACTCAAATGCGACGATGGTGCCGGCCGCGCCGGCGAAGCCATGGTTGCCGCCGTCCTTGCCAAACTGTTGCGTGCCGACGAGGTCTTGGCGGCGAAGCTGCTCGAATTGGCAAACACGCCCATCGAAAACCGCAACGGTGCCAAGGTCGGAGCGCTGAGGCCGGCAGCAGCCCTCAACTGACGTGATTGCGCTCGACGGTCAGATGCGCGTAGCCGCTACCGTTTGACGAGGCGAGGTCGCCTGTCGCGGGCTCCGCCCAGCGCTGGCCGACAACCGCACCGTTCAGTGCGCCGTCGATGACATTGTCTGAAATGACCGCCGTGCCGGCACCCTCGACCACGGACACGACGATACCGGTTCCGGCCTTGCGGATGATGTTGCCCGTAGCGACGACATTGCGCAGGTAGGGACCCCAGCCGATCTGCATGCCATAAAGCGGCGCGTTCTCGATGACGTTGTTGGAAACGGTGGTGTCGGCCTCAACGCCGATGCCGACGCCAAATCCCGGCGAGTCGGCGGGGTAGGGGCCGCTGGTCGACAGATTGCGCACGATGTTGCCGGAGCAGACGCCCATGCGGCCGCCTTCGTTGAAATTGACGATCGAGATGCCGTTGGAGGCGCCGTCGACAATGTTGTTGCTGATGATGGCGCCTTCGAACGAGAACTCGGAATAGACCGCCGTTTCGCCCGAACGCGAGCAGGTGTTGCCCGATATCTGCAGGTTGCTGGCGCTGTTGGCGCGGATCGCCGAAAAGGCGCAGTCCGAGACGATGTTGCCCGAGATGACGACATTGCCGGCGCGAAAGGCATTGATGCCGTTGCCGTTCTGCCCGGTTCCGCCGCTGCGTGCCTGGATCCCTTGGACGCGGTTGCCGGTGACAATGGTGCCGTCTTCCGCCACCTGCCAGCGATGCACGAGGATGCCGCCATTGGCGCAATCGGAGACGGTGTTATCAGTGATAGATAGCCCGCCAGCCTCGACCGAATAGATGCCGGCATTGGCGGCGCCCGATATCTCGCTGCGCTCGACCCGGCCCGCCGCGTGTTCCAGCGCCAGTCCGTTCTTGCCGCTGCCGGTGATCTGGCAATTGTCGATGGCGAGGTGCGCGATACGGCGCAGATCGAGCAGCCCTTGCGTGTAATCGCCCATCGTGCGGTTAGAACCATCGAAGACCAGCCCGCTAAGTTCGATATGGTCGGCCTGCTCAGTCATGAACAGGTGGCCGTCACCGCCATAGACGATGCGCGTCGCGCCCGGCACGCCGGAAAGACGTACGCGGCCGGGCAGCGAAAGATTGGAGACGACATAGGTGCCGGGCGGCAGGAATATCGGCATGTCGCGGCTGTTTGCGTCACGCAGCAGTTTGGCGAAGGCCTTGCTCTGATCGTCTGATGTGCCGGGCTGCACGCCGAGTTCGGTGGCATTGATCGAGCCGCGCATCGAGGCTTTCTCGATGCCGGTCAGATTGGCAGTGGCCGCCTTGCCGAGCGCAAGGCCCATGACGGCGAAGCCGGCGGTTCCGGTCAGCAGCGTTCGTCTGTTCAACATCGGCACAGAATCCCAGCGTTCAGCCTTGGCGTCGCAGGAATCGTGCCAGACGCTCTGCCTCTCCTCTCGACGGAAGCGACAATGGCTTGTCGAGCAGCCTCTGCGGGCCTAAGTTCAGGCAATGAGCAGAGCTTTCACCCGCGAGGAAGACAGCGAAAATGCCATCGCCGGCGTCGGTGAGCGGCCGGTCAGCCACCATCGCAATCTGGTGACGGAACGCGGCCTGGCGCAGATCGAGGAGAATCTGGCCGATCTGCGCGACATATTGGCAAAAGCCGAACGCAAAGCCGACCGCGAGCGCATCGCGGTCGTGTCGCGCGACCTGCGCTATTGGACCGCCCGGCGTGAAAGCGCCGAACTCTCCGTACCGGAGCCGGGCAGTAACCTTGTGCGCTTCGGCATGGGCGTCACGATCGAGAGCAATGACGGCAGGAAGGTGCACTGGAAGATCGTCGGCGAGGACGAGGCAGATCCGGCCAAGGGCACGATTTCCCATGTGTCACCGATGGCTGTCGCCCTGTTCGGCAAGAAGGTCGGCGACTTGGCCAGCGTCAACGGCAAGGAATGGGAAATCGTCAAGCTCTCCGAGAGCTAATCCTCGATCTTGACGACATGGTCGCGGAAGAACGCCGCGGCTCCGGCTTCATCGATCTCGCCTGAAGCAAGGGCCATGACGAATTCGTAGAGCGTGCCGTTGTCGGCTGTCAGGACATGGCCGTTCACGATCAAAAATGCACCGGCTGCAACTATGGCCGTGCGCTTGTTGCCGTCGACAAAGGCATGATTTCTTGCGATGCCGAAGACATAGGCGGCTGCTAGGTCTTCAACCGAAGGGTTTTCGTAGTTGGCCTTGTTCTCGGCACGCGCGAGCGCAGATTCGAGAGCATTTTCATCTCTCAAACCTTGAGCACCGCCATGCCTGCGCAACTGCTCGGCATGCATCGCTTCAACCGCACGCCGGGTAAGGAACTCCCAGCTCATTCGGCGAGCTTCTGAAGCGCGACCTTGTATTTGTCCATGACCTTGCGAGCAGCTTCCATCTGCCGCTCGAAACTGTCGTCCATCGGCTCAAGGGCAATGCCCTTGTCCGTTTCGACGATCTGGAGCTGATCACCTGTCTTCATGTTCAGACGATCGAGCAGATCCTTGGGCAGGATCACACCTTCCGAATTGCCGATCTTGCGAATGGTCGTGTTCATGACAGATATCCTGTTGCAACGCCGATTATAACTCGACCGGCGAGAAGTTGCAACAGATATTATAACAAGCCTAGCGGACCGCCAGCAGCCGGTCCAGCAGCCGATCCGCCGCCTCCGGAATAACAGTTCCCGGCGGGAAGATCTCGGCAGCGCCGGCCTGTCGCACCGCGTCATAGTCTTGCGGTGGGATGACGCCGCCGGCGACGATCAGCATGTCGCCGCAGCCGAGCTTTTTCAGCGCGTCGCGCAGTTCGGGGATCAGCGTCAGATGTCCCGCCGCCAGCGACGAGGCGCCGACGAGGTGGACGTCCTGTGCGACCGCCAGCTTGGCGATCTCCTCCGGTGTCTGGAACATCGCGCCGACGGTGACGTCGAAGCCGAGATCGGCGAAGGCCGTGGCGATGACCTTCTGGCCACGGTCGTGGCCGTCCTGACCCATCTTGGCGACCAGGATGCGCGGCTTGCCGCCGGTCTTCTTCTCGAAGGCGTCAAGCTTGTCCTGCAGCCCGTCGACCACGGGATGATCGCCAAGCGCCTTGCGATAGACCCCGGAAATGGTCTGTACCGTGGCGACGTGGCGCCCAAACGCCCTTTCCAACGCGAATGAAATCTCGCCGACGGTGGCATTGGCGCGCGCGGCTCGGATGGCGAATTCCAGCAGGTTTTCATTGCCTTGCGCGGCACGGGTCAGCTCATCGAGCGCGCTTTCGACGGCGCCGACGTCGCGCGTGCCCTTCAGCCGTTGCAGTTTCGACAATTGCCGCGCCCGGACCTCTGCATTGTCGATCTTCAGCACGTCGACCTCGATGTCGGTCTCGGGCCGATGGGCGTTGACGCCGACCAGCATCTGCTCGCCGGAATCGATGCGCGCCTGCGTGCGTGCGGCGGCTTCCTCTATGCGAAGCTTGGGAATGCCCTGTTCGGTCGCTGCGGCCATGCCGCCGAGCGCCTCGACCTCCTCGATATGGGCAAGAGCGCGCGCCGCCAGATCATGCGTCAGCCGTTCGAGATAGGCCGAACCGCCCCACGGGTCGATGATGCGCGTGGTGCCGGATTCCTTTTGCAGGATGAGCTGGGTGTTGCGGGCGATCCGCGCCGAGTGCTCGGTCGGCAGCGCCATCGCCTCGTCGAAGGAATTGGTGTGCAGCGACTGGGTGTGGCCCTGCGTTGCAGCCATTGCCTCGATCATGGTGCGGACAATGTTGTTGTAGGGATCCTGCGCTGTCAGCGACCAGCCAGAAGTCTGGCAATGGGTGCGCAGCGACAGCGAGCGCTCGTCCTTGGGCGAAAAATTCTTCTGCATCAGGGTCGCCCACAACAGGCGCGCGGCCCGCAGCTTGGCGACTTCCATGAAGAAATTCATGCCGATGGCCCAGAAGAAGGACAGGCGAGGCGCAAAGCGGTCGATGTCGAGGCCCGCCGCGACGCCGGCGCGGGCATATTCGATGCCATCGGCGATCGTGTAGGCGAGCTCAAGGTCGGCCGTCGCGCCGGCCTCCTGCATGTGATAGCCGGAGATCGATATCGAATTGAACTTCGGCATGTTCTTCGATGTGTATGAGAAGATGTCCGACACGATCCGCATCGAAGGCTTTGGCGGATAGATGTAGGTGTTGCGGACCATGAACTCCTTCAAAATGTCGTTCTGAATGGTCCCGGCGAGATCCCTCTGTGCAACGCCCTGTTCTTCCGCGGCGACGATGTAAAGCGCCATGATCGGCAGCACCGCGCCGTTCATCGTCATCGATACCGTCATCTCGTCGAGCGGAATGCCGTCGAAGAGCTGCCGCATGTCGAGGATGGAATCGATGGCGACGCCCGCCATGCCGACATCGCCGGCAACGCGCGGGTGGTCGCTGTCATAGCCGCGATGCGTGGCGAGATCGAAGGCGACCGACAGCCCCTTCTGGCCGGCGGCAAGGTTGCGCCGGTAAAAGGCGTTGGAATCTTCGGCGGTCGAGAAACCGGCATATTGCCGGATCGTCCAGGGCTGCTGGACATACATGGTCGGGTAGGGGCCGCGCACGAAGGGCGGCAGGCCGGGATAGGTGTCGAGATGCGGCAGCCCCTTGAGATCGCTTTGATTGTACAGATGCTTGGCAATGAGCCCTTCCGGCGTGGTCCGCTGGCCTTTGACCTCGACAGGCGTGCGGCGTGGCGGGACCCAGCCGATCTGGCCGAAGTCCGGGATCAAGAGCCGGCTCCGATCGATTGGTCGATGCGGACTGGAAACAGCGGCTCGCAGACGGCAACGCCTTCGGTGAAGGCCGGCCGCCGTTCCGCCGCCAGCGTCTCGACCGGACGTTCGTCTTTCGATGGATAGAGCGTGGTGCCGATGATGGCCCGTTGGCCTGCGCGGTAGGCTGCATTGCGCTGCTCCGCCGCTGCGTGGACGCGCTTCTGGATGTGTCCGTCCTGAAGGCTGGACAGGACACCGCCCTCGGCTTCGATCGTCTGCAACTCCGCCCAGGCCAGTTCGCACAATTCCGCGGTCAGCGCTTCCACAGCGCCGGAACCATAGGCGGGATCGGTGACATGATCGATATGGCTTTCATTGGCCATGATCAGCTGCGTGTTGCGGGCAACACGACGGGCAAAACCCGCCGGCAGACCGTGCGCGATCGTGTGCGGCAAGATGGAGATCGAATCGGCGCCGCCGCACGCCGCGGCAAAGCATGCAATGGTGGTGCGCAGGATGTTGGTCTCCGGGTCCATCGCCGTCATCATGCGAAACGACGTCTCGGCATGGATACTGGCCGTGGATGTCGGGATCGAACAAGCCTCCTGCACCCGCGCCCAGAGCCTGCGCAGCGCCCGCATCTTGGCTATCGACAGCAACTGGTCCTGGTCGACGCTGAGTGCAAAACCGATATGAGGTGCGGCATAGACAAGCGGCTGCCGCGCCGTCTCGAACATTCTGAGGTAGGAGACAGCCGAAGCCAGCATGATGCCAAGTTCCTGCGCTTCCGTGGCGCCGGCATTGTGGAACACGCGCCCGTCAGCTTCCAGCAGCACGCCCGGAACGCCCATCGCGAAGAAATGCGCCAGCGACTGCGGCATGGAGGCCCGCAGCGCCTCGATCGACATGCGCAGCCGACCGGTTCCCGCAAAGATCGCTGCTGGATCGATGCCGAAGGAGAGGTTGAGTTTCGCCGGGTCCGACCGCCGCTTGCTCAGGAAAGCGACCAGCCAGTCGGCCACGGCGCGGCTCCAGGGATGGGCGTCGATGCGAACCTGGATGCGGTTGAGCGGTATGCCGTCAAGCACCGCCTCCAGCGCCTCCGCTGTTCTCGGCAAGCCGTAGCCGAACGCGTTCGGCGCCCCCTCGAAGACCAGCGACAATCCCGTGGCACCCTGTGCCACATCCTCCAGCGCTTGGCTTTTGGCGCGGTTGGTGTCGGGATCGTCGACCCGCTGGCTGACGATCCATGGCGATTTCGGGTGTGCGCGTACGATCGGTTCCGCCGCGGTGCTGCGGTCGTAGAGCGGTTCGATACGGATGTTGTCGTCGCTGTGCGAGACCAGCCTTTCCTCGAAGGAAGCGCCTGCCAAAGCCTTTTCCGCCAAGGCGAGCCATCGCTGACGCTCGATGTTTTCGGGTTCCACGTCCTGGATCAAGGCTCCGGCGCCCATCCGTCCTCCTCGTTTCATGCGGCCGCACCGGCCGGGAGCGGTGCAGTCTACGGTCCCTGGTCCGATATCGCAATGCAATGCGCTTCCAGAGACCGGATTCGATCCATCAGATATAGGTCAATCCGCGTGGACGACGATTGCCAAACAGCGGCAAAATCCGCAAGCTCCAAAAACCCGATTTGAACGAATGGGGCGATTTGGGCGAATGGCCCGGACTTGGGCGAATGGCCCGGATTTGGACGAATGGCCCCGATTTGGACGAATGGCATTGTCGCTGTGCAATGGCCTCACTATACCTGCGGCAAGGCCACTGGCTTTAGACACATCAGTTTGCGGAGACCGGACATATGGCTGACGACACCAGTATTTTCATCGGCGCCAGCCGCAAGCCCGACGACAGCTATCAGCGTGCCGAGCAACTGTTGCTACGATATGGGAATCGTCACGGCCTGGTGACCGGCGCCACCGGTACCGGCAAAACCGTCACCTTGCAGATCCTGGCCGAAGGATTTTCCAACGCCGGCGTGCCTGTGTTCTGCGCCGACATCAAGGGGGATCTGTCGGGCATCGCGATGATGGGCACGGCACAGGATTTCCTCGTCAAGCGGGCCGAACAGGTCAAGCTCGATCCTTATAACTTCCAGGAATTCCCCGTCATCTTCTGGGACTTGTTCGGCGAACAGGGTCATCCGATCCGCGCCACGGTCTCGGAAATGGGGCCGTTGTTGCTGTCGCGCCTGATGAACCTGACCGAGGCGCAGGAAGGCATCATGAACATCGCCTTCCGCCTGGCTGACGAGGAAGGTCTGCTGCTGCTCGACATGAAGGACCTGCAGGCGCTCTTGGCCAACATCGCCGAGCGTGCCGACGAGATCGGCTCGCGCTACGGCAACGTGACGAAGCCATCGGTCGGGGCGATCCAGCGCACGCTGCTGGTCCTGGAGCAACAGGGAGCCGCAAATTTCTTCGGCGAACCGGCACTGCGTATCGCCGATATCATGCGCACCACCCGCGACGGACGCGGCGCCATCAGCGTGCTTGCCGCCGACAAGCTGATGATGAATCCGCGGCTCTACGCGACCTTCCTGCTATGGCTGATGTCGGAACTCTTCGAGGTGCTGCCGGAAGTCGGCGACCCCGACAAGCCGAAGCTGGTGTTCTTTTTCGACGAGGCGCATCTTCTGTTCGACGAAGCACCCAAGGTGCTGATCGATCGCGTCGAACAAGTGGTCCGACTGATCCGCTCGAAGGGCGTCGGCGTCTATTTCGTCACGCAGAACCCGTTGGATATCCCTGAAAAAGTCCTGGCCCAGCTCGGCAATCGCGTCCAGCA
The DNA here is from genome assembly GCF_004023175.1 of Mesorhizobium sp. M7A.F.Ca.MR.362.00.0.0. Lineage (NCBI taxonomy): Bacteria > Pseudomonadati > Pseudomonadota > Alphaproteobacteria > Hyphomicrobiales > Phyllobacteriaceae > Mesorhizobium > Mesorhizobium sp. M7A.F.Ca.MR.362.00.0.0. The sequence continues at coordinate 10,971 of NZ_RZTF01000048.1, read as the reverse complement.
CGCGCTGCGCGCCTATACGCCGCGTGAGCAGCAGGCAGTCCGGACGGCGGCCGAAACGTTCCGGCCAAATCCTGATTTCGACTGCATGACCGCCATCACACAGCTTGCCACTGGCGAGGCGCTGGTCTCGACGTTGGAGGCCAAGGGTGTTCCGTCCATGGTGCAGCGGACACTGATCCGCCCGCCATCCTCGCGGCTTGGACCGATAACGGCCGCCGAGCGACAAAAGCTGATCCAGGAAAGCCCGGTCGCCGGCCAGTACGATCAGGCCGTCGATCGCGAATCGGCTTTCGAAATGCTGCAAAAAAAGGCCAAGGACGCGCAGGATGCCGAAGAGCAGGCCCAGCAGGCCGGCAGCGGCGGCTCGCGCTGGACCATTCCGGGCTTCGGCAATGACGATCCCGCGCCGCAATCCGGTGGCAGGCGCACATCTGCACCGCGCCCGTCCAACCGCCAGACTGTGGCCGAGGCGGCGATCAAGTCGGTGGTGCGCTCGGTTGGCTCGTCGGTCGGCCGGGCAATCGTGCGCGGGATATTGGGGAGTCTGTCGAGGGGCAGGTAAGGAGCGGCAGCTATGCGCCACCCGTCGCGCGAGTAGAACCCCCGTTGCTCAGCGCGGTTCCTGGCGAGCCTCGCCACTGTCCGTAGACTTTATTTATCCCGGATCAGCTCAGAGAAATGGTGCAAATAAATCTGCCAGTCACCATTGATTCTTGAAACAACGAACGAAGTCCTGACCCTATTTTTTACGACAGAGCCGTCACGATAGTAATTAATGATATCGCCAAACCCTTGCGCCGCGAACAGACCTCGACTCAACGATCTCGTATTCTGGTCGACAAGCGTTAAATTCACTTTTTCTAGTATGAGTTGATAGCTTCCAAAATACTCCTCTATTTCAGATCGTCCGACGTACAACCTAGGCAGTAGACCGAAAAAAAGAGCGTCCTGCGTATAAATCTGGGAGAGCAATTTCTTATCCCATGGCGCGGAGGCCTCGTTCCAGCGCTGCTGGATTTGATCGAGAGCAGCCTTGTGCATCTGGTAAATACTCTCGTGCAACCCGCCACGCGTACCGCGCCGCCTTGTTGAGGCGGTCCGCGCGCGCAACTGATTTTGAAGGACCATTTTGGTTTTTAGCGGTGCGGCCGGCGATCTTCCGCCGGCCGCATATTTCAGCGGAACCTAGTCATAGTATTCCGCCGGAGCTTTCTTGAACTTCTTCCAGGTTTCCATGTCGTGGCCTGGCACGACAATCGCGTTTTCTTTCTCGGCGATGCGCCGCAGCCTTCTGACGGAAGCAGCGGCTTCCTGCGCGGACGTCAGCGCGCCGGGCAGGCATTTCTCTTCCCAGTGATCCATCGTGTAAGCGGCGTCGATTGCGAGAAGGATCGAACCGGTGTTGGGCAGCCGTACCATGATGGACTGGTGGCCGGGGGTGTGTCCCGGAGACAGGAAAGTCTGCACGCTGCCATCGCCGAAAACATCATACTGGTCCTCGCCCTCCATCACGTCCCAGTTGATGCCATCCTTGGTCAGATCCTTCTTGATATAGCCGCCTTGCATGAACCAGTCGGCGGCGAACGCCCATGCAATCTCCCGCCGCTGCACAAGATGGCGGGCTTTTGGGAAATTGCCGCAGGCGCCGGAGTGATCGAGATGCAAATGCGAATGCAGCACGAACTTGATATCGTCGGGCTTCATTCCGATCTTGCCGAGTTGGTTCACGCAGCCCTCTTCGGGATCCATGATAGGATAGTATTTCTTGGTGGTGTCGCCCCACCAGCCAACCGGATCACGCGCTGCTTCAACCGCTGTGCCGCCGTCGATAACGATGTTTCCCTTGGGATGGACGATTAGGTACCAGGGGATTGGGGTGAAGAACTCGTCCTGGCTGTAGCCAAGCTTGATATCGACCTCCTTCTGTCGAATCTGCCCAGTCTGGAACATGTAGAGCCTGATATCCGTGCTCATCTGCTTTCCTCTTCTGTTGAACGGGTGACGTGCGGCGGCGACGCCGTGTGTCGCGACTTGCCGCTCAGGGTGACGGCCAGAAGGTCGTCATATGTCCAGCTCTTTTTCGGTGCCTCCGCGACGCAGTTGCCGTCATGGATGACCATGATCCGATCGGCGAGCGCGAGCATTTCGTTCAGGGACGACGAAATGAGCAGGACTGCGGCGCCATCGCGGGCAAGTTGCAGTATGATATCGTAGATTTCCTTGATCGCACCGACATCGACGCCGTTGGTCGGCTCCACGATGATATAGACGGTGGCTTTCGCACTCATCCATTTGCCGATGACCAGCTTCTGTTGATTGCCACCGGAGAAGAAGCGCACCTGCGTGGAGGAAGCGCGTGGGCGCACCGCAAGCTGGTCCAGCACGGCTTCTGCATATCTTTTCATGGTGCCGGGCCGGATCATCAAAAAACGTTGCAACGAATGCAGGACCGGCAGGCAGATGTTTTCGGCAGCCGAGAGTGCGGGAAAAAGGGCTTGTTTGCGCCGGTCCTCGGGGATCAGCGCGATGCCTGAACGACGTGCAGCGATCGGGGTGGCCAGATTGACCGCTTTGCCCCGCACCTTTGCCGTGCCGGAATGCCGGCTGATGCCGCCAAGCGCCCGTGCGACATCTTCCATCCCGCCGCCAACGGGACCGGTGAAGCCCAGCACCTCTCCGGCTTGTATCTTGAAGCTGAGGGGCGCCAACTGCGCCGTGCCGAGGCCAGCAACCTCAACCAGGACTTCTGGACGGACGCTGTTGCCATCATTGTAGGTCGCAAGCTCAGAGCGGCTGCGGTCCACCATGAGTTCAGTAACGCGGTCTTCGGTGACCTCGCCACGATTAAGGGTTCCGGAAACAAGTCCCCCCCGAAGGATCGTGGCGCGGTCGCAGATCTGCTGGACCTCTCGAAGCCGATGGGAGATGTAAACGATGGCTATCCCCTGCGCTTTGAAGCCATCGACGATCCGAAAAAGAACTTCCGATTCCGCTGCCGAAAGGCGAGCTGTCGGCTCATCAAGAACGATCAGTTTGTAGCGCCGATGGAACAAGGTCGCCAAGGTGACGAGTTGCATCTCGGCTGCGGACAGTGCGCCGGCAAGCCGCCGCACGTCGAGCTCGATGCCCATTTGCGACAGAATCTCCGCAGCTTCGTCATGGATCGCCCGGTCGCTTATACCGATCCTCCCAGGCTCATTGCCGAGAAGGATATTTTGCCCAACCGTGAAGCTGGATACCAGTTCTGCGTCCTGATAGACCGCTCCGAGGCCCAGCCGATGGGCTTCCGGCGGGCTGGAAACCCTGACCGGTGACCCTTCAAGGAAAATCTCACCGGCGCTCGGGGCATAGACACCCGTCAAGATTTTGATGAGGGTCGACTTGCCCGCTCCGTTTTCACCAAGCAGGCCGTGCACCTCGCCGCGCAGAAAGCTAAGGCTTACGCCCTTCAACGCTTTGGTGCCGGCGAACTCCTTCTCGAGATTCCTCAGTTCAACCAGTGGTGTCGCGTTCATCGCCGTCACCTCAGATAAACTTGAGATGGACTTCTTCACGGTTGAGAAGCGCATTTGCTCCAACCGCGACGATGAGCACCAGTCCCTGGAAGATGTGGCGGGCGGCAAAGGGGAAGCCGACCATATTCATCCCGGAATCCACCATATACAGGAAAAAGACGCCAACGAGAGTGCCAAACAGATGTGGCTTGCCCTTTCCGAGCACGGTTGCGCCAAGGAACACCGCGGCGAAGGCCTCGAGGAGGTAGCCCTCGCCACCGACCGGTTGCGCCGAGGATGAGATAGCGGTCACGATCACGCCCGCAATCCCCGACATCAATGCCGAAAGCACGAATGCGAGGATGACCCATCGATAAACGTTGATCCCGGAGTAGAACGCCGCCATCGGATTGTCGCCGACCGCCGCGATGTAGTGGCCGATCCGTGTCCGCGCTGCGGCGATGAGGGCTACGATGAACACCGCTACCAGGATGATTACGGGCACGCCGACGATTCCGAGCTTACCCTGGCCGAGATAAAGGAATGCGGTTTCGTCGTAGCTAACAGGGACCTGATAACCGCCCGTGATAAAAACGTTGATCCCATCGAGCACGAACATCACACCAAGCGTGACGACAATGCCCGATAGCCGTCCATAGGTCACCAGAAGCCCGTTCACCACACCGATCAGGCATGCGGCAAGCAGAGCAAACACGATTGCAAGCCAAGGGCCGGTGATAGGGATCAGAAAGGCGACGAGGATTGATGACGTCGTCACTGTGAGACCGATCGAAAGGTCAAAGCTCCCCGCGATCACGACCCAGGTCAATCCCATAGAGACCAACGCACTGACGATCATCGAAAAGAGGATGTTGTTCAAGTTGGAAGCGGTGGCGAAGTAGGGCGAGGCTATGGAAAATCCAACGGCGGCCACGACCAGGACGATGATTGTTCCCCATTGCCTGAGAAACCGCATGACGGCGGGTTCGCGTCTTCCCGCTGGCACTGCGTTGACGGCAGTACCCTTGGCTGTGTTCGCCTTGGCAAGGCTTTCCTGCTCCACATGCGTCACTTTTTAGATTCCAGTCGTTCGTTGATCAGATGCAAGGGTACGGTTCAGTGCCACGCGATTGCCGTCACCAAATGGATTGGGTCCCGGCACCCTTCGGCACGAGTCGCATTCTGCTGAAAGCGGGGCATACGGCGGCAACGCTCTGCTCGCCGTATGCCAGTTCGCGTCTAGCCGCCGTACTGTTTCAGCAGGGCGATTGCCTGCTCGTCCCAGCTTTTGAGTTCGGCGAGAGCCTCGCTCGCCTGATCCGGCGTCTTGGTGATCACGGGGATGCGGTAGACGATATTTGGCACGTCCTCGCCTCGCGCGAGCTTAACCGCGAGTTCGCCGGTCTTGCGGCCGATTTCAGGGAAGGGCGAGTCGCAGCTGAAGACCACCGGCACCTGCTTGGCCGCCCAGGCTTCAAGGAACTGGGTCGACAGGTAGTGATTGAACAGCGGAACGTCGTCCCTGTTCATCTGTTTCAGCGCCTGCGCCGCGCCGAGCGTGAATGGCCACCACCACGAGATGAAGGCCGCAAGCGAACCAGGCTCCGGATGGGCCTGCAAAAGCGACAGCATGTTCTTACGGCCGACCGAAATCTCATCGGTCGTACCCTGGCCGCCGTCGATGAAGGGCAGCACCTTCATGCGCGGCTCGTAGCGGCACATGAGTTCGAACATGTCCACTTCCATGTCGAACGGCGTGAAATAACCACGCTGTTCCGCGGTCTGGGCGAAGGTGCCCTGGCGGCCGGTATAGTTCTGAACGAAGTAGCCGAGCGTGGTCGCAGTTCCCCAGACATCGTCCATGACGGCCGGTGAATTCTTGACCGGAATGGTGAAGCCGACCGTCTTGATGCCTCTCTTGTGCGCCTCGTCCGCAATATAGGCGGTTTCGGATTCTTGCGAGTAGATCCCCATCACAAGCGCGTCGATCCCGCGGTCGAGCAGCGCCCGCTCGGCGGACTGTTCGCTTGGCTTTGTCGGCTCGCCGCGAATCGTGACGACCTCGCCTCCGGCATCGAGCACCGCCTTGACGATCTGCCAGCAGCCACGGCGCCACGGCTGATTGAACGGCCCGTAGGTCAGCGGGACGCCAATGCGCACCTTCTTGCCGGCAGCGGGCGGCGTTATTTCCTCGGCGCTGGCAAGTATCGATGTGCTTGCAAGCGCCGCGCCGCCGATCAGACCGCCCACACTCTTCAGAAGAGTCCGGCGATTGAAGTCGGTGTATTCGGTGGCCTCTTGTGCAAGCCGGCGTAACCGTTGCGGATCATCAAAAATATTCATGCGCTTCCTCCCGTTTCTCTATCCGTTCTTGCGAAGACCCGACCGGTCCTCAGCGACTGAGCGTTCTCACGCTTCGGACCGTTGCCGACACGACATCCCAGCGTTCGCGCACCAGCAAGGCGTTGGTACCGCATGCCGCAGTTGCCAATGAACCATATTGCCAGGTTGCCTGACAAGTTAAATCTGCTATTCTCACAAAAGAAAATTCGCGGCAGCGTGGGTACAACAGAGCCACAACGGCTTAGATGTGCAGTCCGAAAGCGACGATGGTTGGAGCACCGTATGGTTTATGATGAAAAGGTTAGACGAGGACCTTCACTTGCCGATTCCGTAGCCTCGAGGATCAGGAGTGACATCACTTCGGGCGCACACGCCAAGGGCGACAAGCTGCCAACGGAGCACGAGCTATCGGAAAAATATGGTGTGAGCAGGCCGATCGTCAGGGAAGCAATCGGCATCCTCAAACGCGACGGACTCGTTGCAACCCGGCAGGGTCTAGGGGCGTTCGTAATCGAGACGAAGGAGATGGCGTTTCGATTGGCCGGTGTTGATCTGACCGATGCATTGGATGTTGAAAACATCATCGAGCTTCTGATGGCGGTGGAATCGGCTGCAACAGCTTTGGCTGCCGAACGGCGCTCAGCAAAGCAGCTTGCGGCGATTGAAATGCAATTACATGCCATCCAGCGGGCGTTCGACAACGATGAAGCCGGCGTTGAGGAGGATATGGCCTTTCACAGAGAGATCGTCGATGCCTGCGGCAATCCGCATTTCAAGGAAATGTCCAATTTCCTGGAGTCGCATGTACGGAATTTTATCCGAAAGGCTCGCGCCAGTTCGCTGCGAAATGCCCTACTCTCCCAAGTTCAGGAAGAGCATATCGCCATATTCAACGCGATCGCGGAGGGGAATCCACAAGAGGCTCGCAAAGCTGCGGAAAAGCACCTTCGAGGAGCTGCAAATCGACTGTCCTTGCATCTGGGACTGAAGTGAGCCCGTTCGCCTAAAGTGCGCTCCCCAGTGAGATCAGGGTGTGAACGTCCTGCACGGCGCGACGGCAATCTCTGCATGGTCCATGAAGGTTGCTACATTGGCGCCCGCTGAGGAACAGCTAAAGCTCCTCAGGGGCAAACCTCGTCACGCCCCCGCAGATCAGAAGATCGAATTGGTGATCGCCTTGACCGGTCCAAGCAGCACCGATCCGTCCGGCACGCCGGCGTCGATCGGGATCGCCTGTCGGTTGGCCGTCGCCACCATGGGTTGGCTGGCGTCGCTGGTCACGACGACAGGAGTCTTCGAGGGCACGCGATCATAGAGGTCGATAATGTCCTGGTTCATCAGACGCACGCAGCCTGACGAGACCGACTTGCCGATCGACCGCCACTCCGGCGAGCCGTGCAGACGATAGAGCGTGTCGACATTGCCCTGGAACAGATAGAGCGCGCGTGCGCCGAGCGGGTTCTTCAGGCCGCCGGGCATGCCGCCATTGTCGGCGCTATAGGGCTTCAATTCCGGCTGACGGGCGATCATTTCATCCGGCGGCGTCCACTTCGGCCATTTCTGCTTCCACTGAACGACGGCGTCGCCAGACCATTCGAAGCCGGCGCGGCCAAGGCCGACACCGTAGCGTATCGCCTGACCGCCTGGGCGAACCAGATAAAGGAAGTGGCCGGTGGTATCGACGACTATGGTTCCCGGCTTCTGTCCCGTCGGGTCGGGAACGATCTGACGCAGGAACTGCGGATCGATCTTGTCGACGGGGATGGCCGGCAAGTCGAAGCCGCCGTCGCTGACAGCGGCGTACATCGTCACATAATCGGCCAGAGGCGGCTCGACATAGGTTGGTGGCGGCGGCTCGACCGGACCCGGCCCGGTGGTAGCGCATGCGGAAACCGCGATCGAAGCGGCGCCCAGGGCTGCGGCGTTGAGAAAGCCGCGACGGCTCAGGCGAAAAGATTCGATTTCGGTAATGGACATGGTTGCCTTCTTTAAGTCTCAAATCGCAACAAAACGTGAATTCGCCGACAGTTGCGCGGGTGCCTGACAACACCTGGGACGATAGGCGGTTCCGATTCTGGCCCGAACGTGGGCAAACAAAGGCGAAGCTGTGACCAGGCTGCTACTGTGGCGCCAGAGACACAGGTTTCCTAGCTGCCGGGCACAAGGGCTTCGAGCGACGGCAGGATAAGGGCCGGTGGGAAATCCCGGTATTCTTCGGGCTGGTTGGAGCGGTTGATCCACACCGTGCGAAAACCGAATTTGGTGGCGCCTGCAATGTCCCAGCGATTGGAGGACTGGAAGGAAACCGCGCCGGGGTAGAGGCGCCAGCCGGTGGCGACCATATCGTAGACCGCCGGGTCGGTCTTGAAGCGCCGCACCCTATCGACGGAATAGATGTCATCCAGAACCTGGTCGAGCGCGGCGGACTTGACCGCCGCCTGCAGCATTTCGGGCGAGCCGTTGGACAGGATCGCCAGCCTCGCTCCCGAAGCCTTGAGCGCCTTGAGCACGGCCGGCACTTCCGGATAGCAATCCAGCCGCCAGTAGGCATCCAGCAATATCGCCTTGAGACCGGGGTCAGCCGAGGGAACTTTGCGCAAGGCGAAATCGAGCGCCTGTTCGGTCAGTTGCCAGAAATCGGCATAGGCGCCCATCAGCGTGCGCACCCAGGAATATTCGAGCTGCTTGGCGCGCCAGATCTCGGACAACAATTGGCCGTCCGGCCCGATCCGGTCGGCATGACGACGCACGGCGGCATGCACGTCGAACAGTGTGCCATAGGCGTCGAAGACATAGGCGGCGTATTGCATGACAACAGTTTTGAGGGCAGGTGCGACAAGGTGCAAGCTTTGATTGCATTGCGCCCCGGCACTGGCCTCAACAAAACTCCATGATGCCGGTTGACGGCGCCCGCCAAAGCATCTTCCAATGGCCGTCACACGAGACCGATTGAGGCGGGACCACACGATGACACTGGCGGCTGCGGCGCAATCCGCGACATGGACTTTCGTCGATGGTGATTGGCACGAGGGCAACGTCGCCATTCTGGGGCCGCGCAGCCACGCCATGTGGCTCGGCACCAGCGTGTTCGACGGTGGCCGCTGGTTCGAAGGCGTGGCGCCGGATCTCGACCTCCATGCCGCCAGGGTGAATTCTTCGGCGATCGCACTCGGCCTGAAGCCGAACATGAGCGCCGACAAGATCGTCGGGCTGACATGGGACGGGTTGAAGAAGTTCGACGGCAAGACGGCGGTCTATATCAGGCCGATGTACTGGGCCGAGCATGGCGGCTATATGGGCGTCCCGGCCGATCCGGCGTCTACCCGCTTTTGCCTTTGCCTCTATGAATCGCCGATGATTCCGGCGACTGGCTTTTCGGTGACCGTGTCGCCGTTCCGGCGTCCGACCATCGAAACCATGCCGACCAACGCCAAGGCCGGCTGCCTTTACCCCAACAACGGTCGGGCCATTCTCGAAGCCAAGATGCGCGGCTTCGACAACGCAATGGTGCTCGACATGCTGGGCAACGTTGCCGAGACCGGGACCTCGAACATCTTCCTGGTCAAGGACGGTCATGTCTTTACACCGGCGCCGAACGGCACCTTCCTGTCCGGCATCACCCGCTCGCGCACGATAACGCTGCTTGGCGAGTATGGGTTCAAGACCACGGAAAAGACGCTGTCGGTGCGCGATTTCCTCGAAGCGGACGAAATTTTTTCGACCGGGAACCATTCCAAGGTCGTGCCGGTCACGCGTATCGAGGATCGCAATCTGCAACCCGGGCCGGTGGCCAAAAAGGCGCGCGAACTCTATTGGGATTGGGCGCATTCGACTTCCGCTGCTTGAGCGGATAAAAAGGCGACCGACGCTTCATCCGGAGTTGTCCCAATCCATTCCAGACCTATCTTACTCCGGTATCGACACCGGATTTTTCCACGAGGGAGTACTATCCATGGCCTTTGAATTGCCCGCTCTGCCTTACGACTATGAGGCCCTGCAGCCTTACATGTCGAAAGAGACGCTGGAATATCACCACGACAAGCACCACAAGGCGTATGTCGATAACGGAAACAAGCTCGCCGCCGAGGCAGGCTTGGGTGATCTGTCGGTCGAAGAGGTGGTCAAGCAGTCGTTCGGCAAGAATGCCGGCCTCTTCAACAATGCCGCCCAGCACTACAACCATATCCATTTCTGGAAGTGGATGAAGAAAGGCGGCGGCGGCAACAAGCTGCCGGGCGCCTTGCAGAAGGCAGTTGATAGCGATCTCGGTGGCTATGACAAGTTCAAGGCCGACTTCATTGCCGCCGGCACGACCCAGTTCGGTTCCGGCTGGGCCTGGGTTTCCGTCAAGGATGGCGAGCTGGCGATCTCGAAGACGCCGAACGGCGAGAACCCGCTCGTCCATGGCGCGTCGCCGATCCTCGGCGTCGATGTCTGGGAGCATTCCTATTACATCGACTATCGCAACGCCCGGCCGAAATATCTCGAGGCGTTCGTCGACAGCCTGATCAACTGGGACCATGTCCTTGAATTGTACGAAAAGGCGAAGTGATCGATTTCCAGGAAGCCCCGGTATCACCCGGGGCTTTTCTTTTTCAGTGTCCCATAAAAAGCAAAGATCTGGCAAAAGTCGTCCGGGGAGGGAATTTTCCTCCTGCGGCATCCGTTAACGTCCTGTCCCGAAATGCCTTCATCATGGAGCCAATTGAATGAGAAAGCTTGTTATCGCCATCTCTATGCTCGCACTCGCGGCCTCGGCGGCTTTTGCCGACCCGGTCCTCGACCGGCAGGCACTGATGAAGGAACGTGGAAAGATCGTCGGCGGCCTGTCGAAAGTTGTCAAGGGCGAGGAGCCCTTTGATGCCGCGGCTGTGCTGACGCAACTTCAGGCGTTGCAGGCGAATGCGGAAAAATTTGATGCCGATGCGCTGTTTCCGGCCGGCAGCGACACCGGCGACACCACGGCCTCGCCGAAGATCTGGCAAGACATGGCTGGCTTCAACGCAGCCGAGGACAAATATCTCGCAGACGTGAAGGCCGCGGTCGCTGCGGCTCCCGCCGATGCCGACGCGCTGAAGGCGCAAGTCGGCGCTATCGGCTCGGATTGCGGCACCTGCCATCAAGGCTACAGAAT
>NZ_RZTF01000490.1:0-4195 GCF_004023175.1 Mesorhizobium sp. M7A.F.Ca.MR.362.00.0.0 | reverse complement strand
ACAACAGCCAATCTCCCCCCTTGAGGGGGAGATGTCCGGCAGGACAGAGGGGGGCAACGCTTGATACCAACCTTCGGCTCTTACCATCTCGCCAATGTTCGCCTTCATCGCTCACTGGCACCAGGCCTTTCCGCGCCCTTCGATGCTGACGGCTTCGGGCTTGCCGACATCGCTGTGGCCGACGGGAAGATTTCCAGCATCACCGCGCATGGCCGATCCGCCGATGCGATTGACCTCGCCGGCCGTATAATCCTGCCATGCTTCGTCGACTGCCACACGCATATCGACAAGGGCCATATCTGGCCGCGAAAGCCCAATCCTGACGGCACGTTCTTGGGCGCGTTGAATGCCGCCGGTGCCGATCGCGTGGCACGCTGGAGCGCCGAGGATTTGGCACGGCGGATGGATTTTTCACTGCGCTGCGCCTACGCGCATGGCACCAGGGCGCTGCGCACCCACATCGACAGCGTCGCGCCGCAGGAGGAAATCTCCTGGCCAGTGTTCGAGACGATGCGCGAGGCATGGCGCGGCCGTATCGAATTGCAGGGCGCCTGTTTGCTCGGCATCGAAGGCGTGCGCGACAAAAAGTGGTTCGACAGACTGGCAAAAAGGGTTGCCGCGGCAAAGGGCGTGCTCGGTGTCGTCACCTATATGGTGCCGGACCTCGAAGAACTGCTCGACCATGTCTTCGCGCAAGCCATCAAGCATGGCCTCGATCTCGATTTCCATGCCGACGAGACCGATGATATCTCCGCCATATCGCTGAAGAAGATCGCCGAGGCCGCTCTTTGGAACGGTTTCGAAGGAAAGATCCTCGTCGGCCATTGCTGCTCGCTGGCGCGCCAGCCGGACCTCGACGTGCTCGACACGCTGGACAAGGTGGCGAAAGCGGGGCTCGCCGTCGTCTCGCTGCCGATGTGCAATCTCTACCTGCAAGACCGCTCGGATCAGACCACGCCGCGCTGGCGCGGCGTGACGCTGCTGCACGAGATGAAGGCGAGGGGCATTCCGGTGGCGGTCGCTTCCGACAACACGCGTGATCCCTTCTATGCCTATGGCGATCTCGACATGCTGGAGGTCTACCGCATGGCGACGCGCATCCTGCATTTGGACCATCCGGTTGCCGACTGGCCGCAAGCGGTTACCGCGACGCCGGCTGATGTGATGAGACTCGACGGCTTCGGCACGCTGGCCAGCGGCGGCGATGCCGACTTCATCGTGTTCAAGGGCCGAAGCTGGACAGAATTGCTGTCGCGGCCCGAATCGGATCGCATCGTCGTGCGCGGCGGCAAGGCGATCGACCGGCAATTGCCGGACTACGCCGAACTCGACGAACTGATGGTGGAATGATGGATTTTTCGGCGCTCAAACGCGATCTCGAAGGCCTGAAGGTCGACGACAATCCGGCCATCGTCCAGCAGAAGAGCCGCGACTTCTACTGGTACAGCCCGGTGCTGAAGCAGCAGTTGGACCATGTCACCGGCGATTTGATCGTGACGCCGAAGAACGAGGCCGAACTGATCCGCGTGCTTGCCGCCTGTCACCGCCATGGCGTGCCGGTGACGCCGCGCGGCAGCGGCACCGGCAATTACGGCCAGGCGATGCCGCTCTCCGGCGGCGTCGTGCTCAACCTTGCCGAGATGAACGAGATCAAGTCGATCGCGCCAGGTCGCGTGGTGACCGGGCCGGGGGCCATCCTGGCCGATATCGACAAGGCAACGCGGGCGCATTCCGGGCAGGAACTCCGGCTGTCGCCTTCCACCTACAACACCGCTTCGATCGGCGGCTTCATCGCCGGCGGTTCGGGCGGCGTCGGCTCGATCAATTTCGGCGGGTTGCGCGATTTCGGCAATGTGCTGCGCCTGCGTGTGGTGACCATGGAGGCCGAACCGAAAGCGCTCGAACTCACCGGCGAGGATCTGCACAAGGTCACCCACGCCTATGGCACCAACGGCATCATATCGGAGGTCGAGATGCCGCTGACCGCGGCCTATGAATGGATCGACGTCATCGTCGGCTTCGACGCTTTCATGGATGTCGCCCGGTATGGCAATGCGCTGGCCTGCCAGGACGGTATTTTGACCAAGCTGATCACGCCGATAGCCGCACCCGTGCCGCAGCTCTATTTCAAGCGGCACCAGAAATTCCTGACGGAGGGGCAGAGCATCTGCGTCGTCATGGTGGCGCAACATGGGCTCGATGCTTTCCTGGCCTTCACCCGCCGTGCCGGCGGCGAGGTGATCTACAATGCGGTAACCGCGACGCCGGACGAGAAAAAGGGCCTGCCGCCGGCCTATGAATTGGCCTGGAACCATACGACGCTGAGGGCGCTGCGCGTTGATCCTTCGATTACCTATCTGCAGTCGCTCTATCCCTTTCCCAACCAGTTGGTGCTGGTCGAGAGGATGGACGCGATGTTTCCGGGCGAGGTTTTTTCGCATCTGGAATTCGTGCGGCTGGACGGCAACATCACCTGCTTTGGCCTGCCGCTGGTCAAGTTCACCACCGAAGCACGGCTCGACGAGATCGTGCGCCTGCATGAGGAGAATGGCTGCCCGATCTTCAACCCGCATCGCTACACGCTGGAAGAGGGCGGCATGAAGCAGACCGACGCGGTGCAGCTCGCTTTCAAGCGCGAGACCGATCCGCAAGGGCTGCTCAACCCCGGCAAGATGATCGCCTGGGAGAACCCGGACTATGACTACCGGTCGGGCCGGACATTCCTTTTCAAGGGGCTGCAGAGGGCAAGCTGATGACCAGCGTGTGGCGCTGCACCCCCCTCTGGCCTGCCGGCCATCTCCCCCTCAAGGGGGGAGATCAGACTGCCGCGCTGCTTTCGCTAACCATCAACGTCGCAGATAGGCAGCAACGCGGAAACCGCCAATCTACCCCCTTGAGGGGGAGATGCCCGGCAGGGCAGAGGGGGGTGCCTCGCGCTGACCTGCAGGATGTCCTCCGATGAACATCCTCTTCCTTTACGCCCATCCGGTCGAGACCAGCTTCAATGCCGGCCTGCACCGCATGATCGTAGAGCGGCTGACAGCGGCGGGCCATGCGGTGGACGACTGCGACCTCTACGCGGAGGATTTCGATCCGCGGATGACGCGCCAGGAAAGACTGGACTACCACAGCCAACGCGGCGCCGCTGACGCTGCCGCGCCTTATGTCGAACGCCTGCTGCGAGCCGATGCGCTGGTGCTTTCCTATCCGGTCTGGAACTATGGCTTTCCAGCGATCCTGAAAGGCTTTTTCGATCGCGTCTTCCTGCCCGGCGTGTCGTTCAAGCTGGTCGACGGCAAGGCGCAGCCGTCGCTGCACAACATACGCAAGGTTGCGGCGGTGACCACCTATGGGGGCAGCCGGTTCCGCGCCATGCTGATGGGCGATCCGCCACGCAAGCTGATCAAGCGCATGCTGCGCGCCACCGTAAAACCGGGCGCGCCGGTGAGCTACCTCGCGCACTACGCGATGAACCTGTCTACCGACCAAACGCGCAAGGCTTTCACGACCAAGGTCGCGGCCAGCATGGATGCCTTCTGATGCGCGCGCTGGTGGTCTACTGCCATCCGGTGCCGGACAGCTTCTGTGCGGCAATTCGCGACACCGCCGTGGACGTGCTGATGCGACGAGGCTGGGAGGTGCGGCTGCTCGACCTCTATGCCGAGAAATTCGATCCGGTGATGGGCTGCGACGAGCGGCGCTCCTACAATGACCAGGCGCCGCAGGACCCGGCGCTGAAGCCGCATTTCGAACTGCTCAACTGGGCCGAAGCGATCCTGTTCGTCTATCCGACCTGGTGGTACGGGCTGCCGGCGATGCTGAAGGGCTGGCTCGACCGGGTGTGGGCGACGGACGTCGCCTTCAAGCTGCCGGCAGGCAAGGGCCGGATCAAGTCGCTGATGACGCATGTAACCAAGGTCGGCGTCATCACCACTTGCGGCGCCCCGACCTGGTGGAGCGTCGTCGTTGGCCAGCCGGGACGCAAGACCCTGCTGCGCGGCATGCGAGCACTGTGCGCGACACGCTGCCGGACGTTTTTCCTGGCGCACTATTTGATGGATGCCTCGACGCCGGCGACGAGGGCGGCGTTTCTGGCGAAGGTGCGAGGGAAGTTGGAGCGGTTTTGAGCGGCACAACTTCCCTTCTCCCCTTGTGGGAGAAGGTGTCGCCGAAGGCGACGGATGAGGGGTGTTCC
>NZ_RZTF01000489.1:0-4196 GCF_004023175.1 Mesorhizobium sp. M7A.F.Ca.MR.362.00.0.0 | reverse complement strand
CGTGGCCAATCGTGCCGATGTTCACGTGAGGCTTGTTACGCTCGAATTTACCTTTTGCCATTGTCTCTTTCCTTGGACGGCCCGGATCTTCAGTTCGGTCGAAGACCTTCAGTTCAGTCGAATGCGGGGCGATTAGCGACAAAGGCCAAAAAACACAAGCGTCTTTTGGCCGGGTGCCGTCTCACTCAGTCCGAACCATCGATCCGATTGCGGGATATGACGCTGATATAGGAAGGCGAACCGTCAAATGGAATGGGCGTTTTGGATCCGAAGCCGAGGATCGGGCGCTTGTCGATATGGCGAATATCTGGTTTGCTCAGCCGATACAGGTCATTCATATCGCTAGCGTGATGGCTGGGCGGATCGTTCGTTCCCGTGCCGATTGAGGGGCAACTTTCATGGAAGATCTGATCGACCGAATCTACGAAGCCGCATTCGTGCCAGAGCTGTGGCCGGTGGTGCTTGACGGCTTGAGCACGATGTCGGGATCGGTAGGCGGCGCCTTGCTGGTCGCCAGCGAGGCTCATCCGCCTCGGTTTGCGGCATCGGCATCGATTATGGATGCGCTGATTGAATTCTCTTCCGACGCATGGCGAAACAATGATCGTCCGTTGCGCTGGAAGCCTAGTGTCGATGGGTTTCTTCGCGACGTCGAACTCTTCAGTCCGGACGAATTGGAAACCGATCCGATGAGACACGAATTGATCAGGTACGGATTGGGCTGGCAAACCGGCATGGTCATACCGATGACCAATGGCGAGGTCGTGATCTACAGTGTGGAGCGTCGTCTGCAGGACGGTCCACATGACCCAACCTCCATCGCCTCGCTCAACGTCCTTCGCCCGCATCTTGCCCGCGCCGGGCTTGTTGCGGCAAGGCTTGGCCTGGAGCGGGCGTTGGCCACCGTATCGGCCCTGCAGAGCGTTGGGCTTCCTGCCGCAGTCATGTCGGCCGGCGGACAGGTGGTTGCCACCAACGGACTGTTCGATGCGTTGCCGTCCATTTTTCAGCCGCTGGCGTATGACGGCTTGGCAATCGGCGATCCGAAAGCCGATTTGCTGTTCCAGGAGGCAGTCAGGAGCACTTCGGCTGCCATCGTGCCAATCGTCAGGTCCATTCCCGTTCGCCAGACGATCGATCAGCCCGCTGTCGTCCTGCATGTGCTGCCGCTTCGCCGATCGGCAAGGGACATATTCGCAGGTGCAAACATCCTTGTCGTTGCAGCGTCGATCCGCATGGGCAACCAAGAGCCGTCGCCGCAAATTCTGAGCGCGCTCTTCGATCTGTCTCCGGCCGAGGCAAAGCTTGCCGCATCGCTGGTATCCGGCCGTCCGCTGAAAGCGGCGGCACTTGACCACGGGATCACGGTCAAAACCGCCCGTACCTACCTTGAGCGCGTCTTCTACAAGACCGGCACCGGCCGTCAGAGCGAATTGGTGGCGTTGCTGAGCGGCGCTGCCCCATTGGCACCTCTTGCCGCCACCACCCGCCTCTGATCTTGTGGCCGGATGCATTTCATCCCTGCCTCTATCCGCGGCCCGCTGTTCATGATCGTCTCGACGGGGTCGTATCTCGTCAACGACACGATGATGAAGCTCGCGACGGCAGGCCTGCCGTCCTATGAAGTGCTGTTTCTGCGGGGTGCCGCGGCAGCCCTCTGGGGCTTCCCGCTGTTGTTCGCGCTGGGCTACGGCAAGCAGATCCCGCTGATCTTCGACAAGCGCGTCCTGAGCCGTAACATGCTCGAGCTGGCGGCGATCCTTTGCTATGTGGTCGCACTCGCCAACATGCAGATCGCCGATTCCACCGCGCTCGGCCAGATCACGCCGCTCTTGATGCTGGTCGGCTCCTCGATCCTGTTTGGCGAGCGGATCGGCGGCCGGCGCATGGCGCTGATCGGGCTCGGCTTCGTCGGAGCGCTGATGGTGGCGCAGCCGACCATGCAAGGCATTTCGGTCTACGCCTTGCTGGCGCTCGGCAATGCCACATTTGCGGCGGCGCGCGACCTTGCCGGCCGGCGGGTCGCGGCCGAGGTGCCGGGGATGATCGTGGCGATTTCCGCCGTCGTGGTGGTGCTGATCGGCGCCGGCGCCGCGCATCTGGTTTCCGAGCGCTGGGTCATGCCCGGGGCACATCACCTGCTGCTGATGGCAGGTGCTGGATTTTTCCTGATCTTCGGCCATTTCTTTATCTTCATGGCCTATCGCATCGGACCGACCAGCGCCGTGGCGCCGTTCTACTATTGCTTCACCGTCTGGGCGGTCATTTCCGGCCTGCTGGTGTTCGGGCAGTTCCCCAACGCGCTGGCCATTTGCGGCATTCTGCTGGTCGTCGGCAGCGGGCTGACCATCGTCTCGCTGGATCAGCGTCAGCGCCGGCTGGCCGTCGTCGCCTAGCCTCGTTTCATTGCTGCTTTTCGCCGCCCCGATGCCATAGGCAAGCCACTGCCGAGCATACCGGCCTGAAAGCCGGTCTTGCCTTCAGAAACTCGAAACCTCAGACGACCCTCGGGCGCCTAAAGCGTCCGCCTTGCGCTGAACTGATGGTAAGCCCACAGAACGACCACCGCTCCGATGACGGCAACGATCAGGCTGTAGATGTTGAGGCCGGTGACGCCTGACGCGCCGAAGGCAGTGAAGATCAGACCGCCGACAATGGCGCCGACGATGCCAAGCACGATGTCCATGATGACACCCTGGCCGGTCTTGTTGACGATCTTGCTGCCTATGAAGCCGGCGACCACGCCGAGAATGATCCAGCTGATGATACCCATTTTTTCCTCTCCATCCCCTCGCCAGCCGAACATTTTCACAGGATTGTCAAAACCTCAAGCCAGCTTGAAATTCCGCCCGAATGCTTCATTGTTGAGGAGGGGTCGGGCCTTGGTCGCTATGGAGGATCCACTATGGGACTTTTTGACAATGCCGTTCCCGGCGGCAACATCACCAAACCCCTGATGATCGCGCTCGGCGCATTGCTGGTCGGCAAGATGCTGAGCGGCAGAAGTGCCGAAGCGCCAGAACAGTCTCCCGCGCCCGCTCCGACCGCCCCCGTTCCCGTCCCGACGGAAACCACATCCGCCGATGGTGGCCTGGCTGGCGGCTTGGGCGGCCTGCTCGACAAGCTCAGAAATGCCGGCCACGGCAATGCCGCCGACTCCTGGGTCGGCACCGGGCAGAACCAGCCGATCAACGCCAACGATCTTGGCGCCGCGATCGGACCGCAGATCATTCGCGAGATCGCGCAACGGACCGGGCTGGACGAGCAGGAACTGCTCAAGCAACTGTCCACCGCCCTGCCCGGCATCGTCGACAGACTGACGCCGAACGGCCAGGTGCCGCAGCAGCACCAGGTCGCCACCGCGTTCAACAGCTGAGGCGGCACGGCCACGACAATTGGAGCGCTGCGCCTCGTGCGCAGTGTCTCGGCTTGCCGGTGATGGGATGAGTGTCTGGAGCGGGTAGCGGGAATCGAACCCGCATATTCAGCTTGGAAGGCTGCTGCTCTACCACTGAGCTATACCCGCGCCGTTCCTGAAGTACCGGATTCATCCGAAAAGCGCCATGCACTTTTCGGTCCGATTCTTGTTACGTTTCAGGGCTTCCGGGCCGGCAGTGGTGGAGAGGGTTGGATTCGAACCAACGTAAGCTAAGCTAACGGATTTACAGTCCGTCCCCTTTAACCACTCGGGCACCTCTCCAGTCTGCCGCCGGAGCCATGCAACGAGGCATTCACGCCGATCCGGACCCGAGTTATGTGTTCTCCGAAACCAGCGCAGCGCCTTATGGCGGCAAGCCCATTGGGTGTCAACCGCGCAACCATGGTTTTTCGTTTCTGTTCGCCGGCTGTAGTGACAGACCATATCCTTGGCCGGAGGACACCGCTATAGAAGCCAGCCATGAGCGACAAAACCAACACCCCGAAAGACACCCATTACGCCAAGCTGCGCCGCGCCTATCGCGACGAGAAAAGCGGCGGCGCGCCGGCGTTCCGGCCCCGACAGCCGGTTCCGCCTGGCGAAAATGCCGCGGACGGGCTGGTGCGGCTCTACGGCCTGCACACGGTGCGCGCCGCACTCGACAATCCGCGCCGCAAGATCAGGAAGATGCTGGTGACGCGCAATGCGGCCGAGCGCCTCGAAATAGCCGATCTCGCCGCCCTGCCCTTCAAGACCGAACTGGTCGAACCCAGGGACA
>NZ_RZTF01000488.1:224-4234 GCF_004023175.1 Mesorhizobium sp. M7A.F.Ca.MR.362.00.0.0 | reverse complement strand
GGGGTCGGCTGACATATGCTCAACCTTCCCCTTGACCATCTGCGCGACATGCCACGCGCTGTTTATGACATCGGGCTCGTCAACACGGAAGACGTGAAACCCGAGAGAGCGCAGATAGGCATCACGAACAGCATCGTGCCGTTTACCCTTCTCGTGTTCGTGCAGATCACCGTCGACCTCAACGATCAGCTTCACCGCCAAGCAAACGAAGTCAACGATATAAGGCCCAATCGGGCACTGACGGCGAAACTTGATGCCTCCCGATTTCAACTCCCGCAGTTCATACCACAGAAGGGATTCGCCCTTGGTCGCGTGAACTCGAAGCGCGCGCGCCTTCTGGCGCATTTCGAAGCTCACGCGGGTACGGGGCATCAGACGCGGCCACGCAGCAAAAGATCAGGTCGGCACCCAGTCGCACCGCCCCCACCCGACCGCTTCGCGGCCACCCTCCCCTCGAGGGGGAGGGATATCCGCGTCCAGTTCGTCAATCTATCGCTCGCAAGACTTCTCTGACATGGTCGATCAATTCGTTGATCTGGCCCTTGGTGATGATCAGCGGCGGCGACAGCGCGATGATGTCGCCGGTGGTGCGGATCAGCGCGCCGCGCTCGAACGCCTTGACGAAGGCCGAGAAGGCCCGCTTGGTCGGCTGGCCGGCGATCGGCGCCAGCTCGATCGCGCCGATCAGGCCGATGTTCCTGATATCGATGACGTTCGGCTCGCCTTTCAGCGAATGCAGCGCGTCTTCCCAGTACGGCGCCAGCTCCTCGCCGCGGGTCAGCAGGCCCTCTTCCTTGTAGGTGTCGAGCGTGCCGAGTGCGGCCGCGCAGGCGATCGGGTTGCCCGAATAGGTGTAGCCGTGGAAGAACTCGATCATGTGCTCGGGGCCGGTCATGAAGGCGTCGTGGATCTCCTTCTTGACGAACACCGCGCCCATCGGGATGACGCCGTTGGAGACGCCCTTGGCGGTGGTCATGATGTCTGGCGTGACACCGAAATAGTCGGCGGCGAACGGCGTGCCGAGACGGCCGAAACCGGTGATGACCTCATCGAAGATCAACAGGATGCCATGCTTGGTGCAGATCTCGCGCAGCCTCTCGAGATAGCCCTTCGGCGGCAGGATGACGCCGGTAGAGCCGGCGACCGGCTCGACGATGACAGCGGCGATGGTGGAAGCGTCGTGCAGGGCGACGATGCGCTCCAGTTCGTTGGCGAGTTCCGCACCATACTCCGGCACGCCCTTGGTGAAGGCGTTCTTTTCCGGCAGATGCGTGTGCGGCATATGGTCGACGCCGCCGAGCAGCGTGCCGAACATCTTGCGGTTGGTGACGATGCCGCCGACCGAGATGCCGCCGAAATTGACGCCGTGATAGCCGCGCTCGCGACCGATCAGCCGGGTGCGCGAGCCCTCGCCCTTCACACGATGATAGGCGATGGCCATCTTGAGCGCGGTCTCGACCGATTCCGAGCCGGAATTGGTGAAGAAGACATGGTCCATGCCCTTGGGCGCGAGGTCGACCAGGCGGTTGGCCAGTTCGAACACGATCGGGTGGCCCATCTGGAAGGCGGGCGCATAGTCGAGCTCGGCGGCCTGCTGCTGGATCGCCTCGGTGATCTTGGGACGGCAGTGGCCGGCATTGACGCACCACAGGCCGGCGGTGCCGTCGAGAACCTTGCGGCCGTCGCTGGTCATGTAATGCATGTCCTTGGCGGACACCATCATGCGCGGCGCCTGCTTGAACTGCCGGTTTGCCGTGAACGGCATCCAGAATGCGCTGAGATCGTTCGGCGTGACTTTCAGCCGGTTGGACATGACCAGGACTTCCCCTTGTAATTTGTTTCGGTGCGCCCAACGCTTGGTCTTTGCCGCGTTTTCATGCTACGCAAATTTTTGACCGATTGGACAAACGTTAGCACCGCCCTGTCGGCGGTCAAGGGATTACTAGCGGAAATGCGGCACCTGAAGTGCGTTCCACAGGCTAGGGAAAAACTGGTCCAGAGAATTGGTCCAGATGACCCTCAACGCGAGGGCTGGCAACGGTGACCACGGACGCCCCTCGTCGCACTCGCATCCAGCAGGAAAAGCGCGAACTCATCCTGGAGGCGGCGCTCGAGGTTTTCTCGACCAACGGTTTTCGTGGCTCGACCATTGACCAGATCGCCGAAGCCGCCGGCATGTCGAAGCCGAACCTGCTCTATTATTTCCGCCGCAAGGAAGACATCCACGAGACGCTGATGCAGCGCCTGCTCGACACCTGGCTGGCGCCGCTGCGTGAACTCGATGACATCGGCGATCCCCTCACCGAATTGCGCAGCTACATCAGGCGCAAGCTGGAGATGGCGCGCGACTTTCCGCGCGAGAGCCGGCTGTTCGCCAACGAGATCCTGCAAGGCGCGCCGCGCATCATGCCGCTGCTGGCCGGCGAGTTGAAGACGCTGGTCGACGAGAAGGCCGCCGTCATCAAGGGCTGGATGCGCGCCGGCAAGATCGCCAAGACCGACCCGTGGCACCTGATCTTCTCTATCTGGGCGACGACGCAGCATTATGCCGATTTCGACGTCCAGGTCCGCGCCGTGCTCGGGCCGAACCGCGGCGGCGACGGCCGCTTCGAGGATGCCGCAAGATTTCTCGAGCAGTTGTTCCTCGATGGCCTCAAGCCGAAGGGGTAGCAGCGAGATCACGTCTTGGGTCAACTTGGCAGTCGTCGGGCTATCCCAGACGGTGGGGATTGGCCGAAGCGCACATTGATTTCGTCATTCTAGGGCGAAGCAAGGAGCGAAGCGACGCGGCGCAGACCCTAGAATCCATGCCGCGACTTCAACGCGCCGCAACGGTACAAATTCTGCTCCGCTGTACCCTTCGACCAATGTCACGGAATGGATCCCAGGGTCTCCTCGACGCCGCTTCGCGGCTGCTCCGCCCTGGGATGACGAAGTGGAGGGTTACGCGCTGCGCCGCTCAACCGGCAGCGCGTCCAGCAACGTCTGCAGCTTGGCGATCGAATTCTGCTCGGCGAGCGGCGTGTAGACGATCAGCTTCATGTCGGAGCCATCGCCGATCGACAGGCTCATATGCTCGAAGGTCATGGCGCCCGCGCTCGGGTGCCGGACATGCTTCACCCCCGACAACCGGTGCGCGACATCGCGCTGCGGCCACCAGGCGCGAAATTCGGGGCTCGAACGCGTCATCAACTCGATCAGCCGCTCGAAATCCGGATCGCCGACATAACGCGCACTCGCGGCCCGGAAGGAGGCCAGCACGGTGAGCGCCAGTTGCTCCCAGTCGACCAGCAGGCGCCGGTGGTGCGGGCTCGTGAACACCATGTGGACGATGTTGCGGGCGTCACCCTCCAGCAAGCCATAGTCGCCGAACACCGCGACGGCAGCCGGGTTCCAGGCCAGCACATCCCAGCGCCGCCCGACAACATAGGCCGGCTGCAGCACCAGGCTCTGCAGCATGTGCAGCAAGGGGCCGTCGACTTTTTCCGGCGCCACGGCACGGCGCTCCGGCTGCTGGCGGTCGGCGAGGATGAACAGATGCTGTTTTTCGGCGGCGTCGAGGCGCAGTGCTTCGGCAAGTGCCGTCAGCACCTCGACCGAGGGCCTGACCTCCCGCCCCTGCTCCAGCCATGTGTACCAGGTGGTGCCGACACCGGCGATCATCGCCACCTCCTCGCGGCGCAAGCCCGGCGTACGCCGCCTGAGACCGGTGGCGATGCCGGTGGCCGAGGGCGTCAGCCTTTCGCGGCGCGAGCGCAGGAAGGCGCCGAGTTCGCGCCGGCGGCTGTCTTCAGCCGAATGTGTGGGGGCAGCGTGGGGTTGGGACTCCATGCGGGTATTATAGCAGTATTGATACCAGGATAAAGTTTGAACTGTTTGGCCCGCGCCAACTGTCCCATCTTCGGTTCAGAGCAACAGAACGGAGGCTCTGAACATGGAACTCAAAGACAAGACGATCCTCATCACCGGCTCTACCGATGGCGTCGGCCGGGTCGTCGCGCAACGGCTCG
>NZ_RZTF01000488.1:0-217 GCF_004023175.1 Mesorhizobium sp. M7A.F.Ca.MR.362.00.0.0 | reverse complement strand
GCGCCGCGGGCGCCCGTGTGCTGGTGCATGGCCGCGATGCGACGCGCGGCAAGGCTGTTGTCACCAGGATCGAAGCCGCCGGCGGCAGGGCGGAGCTTCTGGTCGCCGACCTCTCTTCGCTGGGCGAAGTGCGGCGGCTTGCCGAAGCCGTGCGCGCCCGGACGGATCGGCTCGACATCCTCATCAACAATGCCGGAATCGGCACAGCGGGCCAAGG
>NZ_RZTF01000487.1:0-4239 GCF_004023175.1 Mesorhizobium sp. M7A.F.Ca.MR.362.00.0.0 | reverse complement strand
AATATGGCGACATGATCGCAATGGGTATCGTCGGTCCGGTCAAGGTTGTGCGCACGGCTCTGCAGGACGCGGCCTCGGTCGCCGGCCTGCTCGTCACCACCGAAGCCATGATCGCCGAGGCTCCGAAGGAGGAAACCGCCGGCGGCGCTATGCCGGATGGCATGCCGGCGGTGGCATGGGCGGCATGGACTTTAAGGGCCCATGCATCTCGACAATTTGGAAGGGCGGCGAGCAATGCCGCCCTTTCTTCGTGCCCATTCCGCCGGTGTAGCGCGACAATCTGGGAGAGAAGCCGCATTGCCTCGCCTGAACTGCTCCCTAAAATTGGTTTGTTGCCTCATCTAATTTGCTCCCGAATCATCAACTTCGGGAGCTGTGATGAGGAAGGTGAGCATGGCGACACGAGCGGAATTGGTGGCGGCGATCAGTGGACGCTATGTTTTAGGCGGGCGGGCCGAAAAAGGCGAGGATGTTGGACGAATTCGTGGCCCTCACGGGCTTTCATCGCAAGCATGCGATGCGACTGCTGCGAAGAGACTGCGCGCCGGCGAAGAGTGGTCCTCGGCCGGGGCGGCGGGTTTACGGTGATGAGGTGCGCGCCGCTCTCGTCGTCGTTTGGGAGGCATCGGATCGAATCTGCGGGAAGCGACTACACCCGCTCTTGCCAAGCCTGATCGAAGCGATGAAACGCCACGGACACGGCGCTATGGATAGCGAGACGCGCCGGCAATTGTTGACGATGAGCCCAGCGACGATTGATCGCGTTCTCAAGGACATTAAGGCGAGTGCCAGCGGGCCGCGGCGGCGGAAAGGATCAACGACGATCCGGCGTAGTGTTCCAGTTCGGACTTTCTCGGATTGGGATGACCCCGCACCCGGCTTTGTCGAGGCGGATCTTGTTTCTCATTCCGGCCCATACGCAAAAGGGCGCCTTCTCGCAAACCCTCGTGTTGACCGATATCGCCACGGGCTGGACGGAATGCGCGCCGCGGCGTTATTAACTTAACTCGCGGTCAGGGATTTGCGGCATAAACGCGACGGCATGAGCACCGCAACCGTCAGCTACAAGCGCCATCGTTTCGCGCCGCAGATCATCGCCCATGCAGTCTGGCTTTACTACCGGTTCCCCTTGAGCCTGCGTCTGGTCGAGGAAATGCTGCTGGAACGCGGGATCGTGGTTTCCTATGAGACAATCCGCCGATGGGGAAAGAAGTTCGGGCCCGACTACGCCCGCCGGTTGCGCCGCAAGCAGCCAAGCCGCGACGATATCTGGCACCTCGATGAGGTGGTGATCCCCATCGCGGGCAAGAAACACTGGTTGTGGCGTGCCGTTGACCAGGACGGGTATGTGCTCGACGAAATCGTGCAAGCCCGGCGCAATACCAAGGCTGCCAAGCGCTCGCTGACCCGGTTATTGAAGAAGCAGGGCGGCACTCCAAAGCGCATGATCACCGACAAGTTGCGTTCTTACGCTGCCGCCAGGCGTCAGGTCATGCCGAATGTCGAACACCGCTCGCACAAAGGCTTGAATTACCGCGCCGAGAATTCGCACGTACCGCTGCGAAAACGGGAGCGAATGATGCAAGGCTTCCGATCACCAGGAAGTCTGCAGCGCTGCATGTCGATCTTTTCCGCCGTCCGAAATCTCTTCATCCCACCCCGTCCGAAACGCTCCGCCATTCAGATCCATCTTCACCGCCTGCAAGCCATGGCAGAGTGGAAAGTCGTCACCGTGGGCAACTGACATCCGCCATACAGGCCTCAGCGCGGTCAGAGCCAGATAACGTGACATTACCGTGCGCTGGTATCTGGCCTACAATCTGAGCCTGCGCGACTGGAAAGAAATGATGGCCGAACGCGGCATTCGGCGTCGATCATTCGACGATCCATCGCTGGGTCATTCATTTCGCGCCGCGGTTGCTGGAGCGCTTCAACGCCGCAAGCGTGCCGTCACCGGCAAATGGCATGTCGACGAAACCTACATCAAGGTTCGCGGTGAGTGGATGTATCTCTACCGCGCCATCGACAGTGTCGGCGACACGGTCGAATTCTGGTTCAGCGAGCATCGCGACCTGCTGGCGGCCAAGCGCTTCTTCAGGAAAGCCCTGGAGCGCCATGACCGGCCCGATCGCATCGTCATCGACGGCAGCCAGACCAATCACGAAGCCATCACTTCCTGCGATGCGGCAAATGGATTGCAGGATCGTTCCCGGCGCTGGCTGAACCCAATCACGATCAGGAAAAGTCGATACTTGAACAACAGGATCGAGCAGGACCACCGGCGCATCAAGCTGACAGCGGCCAGTCCCGACCAACCTTCATGACGCAGAAAAAACTTTGCAACACAACCTGCGGAAGCGTGTGCTGGGTCATGTCTTGGAAGTACTGGCCGATTACACAATCGTAAAGACAAAAAGGCAGTAATGGCGCCGCGAATTAAACAAGCGGCTCGTCGAAGGTAAAAAAGTGCAGCACCAAGATCCTCATCCGCCCGCTCCAACAACGCTTGCGCCGCTTCGAAATCCGGTGTTTCGCTCGATCTGGACGGCCACACAAATCTCCAGCCTCGGGTGGCTCGTGCAAACGGTGGCTATCAGCTGGCTGATGGCCACCATTTCGGCGTCCGATCTTATGGTCGCACTCGTGCAGGCTGCCTCCACACTACCGGTGTTCTTCCTCTCAATTGTCGCTGGCGCCATCGCCGACAATTTCAGGCGCCGACGGGTGATGTTTGCCGGGCACTGTTTGATAGCATTGGCATCGACGACGCTGACGATTTCGGTGGGTCTAGGATTTGTCCATCCTTGGCTGATACTCGCGTTGGGGTTCCTGGCCGGCTGCGGCTTCGCGCTAACTGATCCGGCTTGGCACGCTTCCGTTGGCGATATCCTTCACAAGCGCGACATTCCGGCCGCGGTGACGCTTATGTCGGTAGGATACAACATCGTGCGCAGCGTTGGCCCGGCTTTGGGCGGCGTGATCATGGCATTCTTTGGACCACTAGCCGCTTTCGCCCTGGCCGCGCTAAGTGATCTCGCGCCTCTGGGCGCAATATGGCGCACTAATTGGAAAGTTCGCTCTTCGCCTCTCCCTCGCGAGAGAATGGGGATGGCAATTCATGACGGCGTCCGCTTCACGGCGATGTCCTTGGAGATCAGGGCGGCGGTCGCCAGGGCAACCCTTTTCGGGTTGGCAAGCATCTCCATCCTGGCGCTGCTCCCTCTCGTCGTCCGGGATCAGTTGATGAGCGGGCCGATCGTCTACGGCATTCTGCTGGCTGGCTTCGGCACCGGGGCTTTCATCGCGGGCATGAGCAGCGGCTTACTGAGGCGGATCACGTCTCAAAACAGGCTGGTGGTCTACGCTTCTGTCGCTTGTGCGGCATGTTGCCTTTCCCTTGCACTTACATCGTCGGTCCCTGTGGCGGCCAGTTCGCTGGCACTCGGCGGCGCGGGTTGGCTTATTACCTGGACGGGCATTGACGTGTCGGTGCAGCTGGCAAGCCCAAGGTGGGTTGTCGGTCGCACGCTCTCGATCTACTACGCCTTGAGCGCTGGCGGTATGGCCGCCGGCAGCTGGATCTGGGGATCCGTCGCGCAGAATTATTCCTTGAACTGGGCGTTGGAGGGCGCCGCGGGGGCTCTGTTGCTGGTTGCTGCAGCGGGGATACTGTTGCCAATACGTCCATGGGAAGAAACAGATCAAGAAAGTTCGGATTTTCGCACACCAGAGTTGGCACTCGATCTGAAGCCTAGGAGTGGCCCGATCGTTGCCAAAGTCGACTATTCCATATCCGAGAAGAATATCGACGCCTTTCTCGGCTGCATGCGCGCAAAGCGCCACGCTCTTAGCCGCGCCGGTGCGCGAAACTGGACGCTCCAACGCAACCTCCAAACGCCTTCACTTTGGACTGAGACGTTCCGCACGCCAACCTGGATGGACTTTCTTCGCCTGAATCATCGGCTCACAGCGGCGGATAAGGAAGTCGGCCATCATCTCCTGGCACTGCATGATGGAGAGCTTCCTCCGCAGACCGTGCTTTCGATCGAACGAACGACCGAGGCAGCTCGTACCCGTGCCACAACTATCTTTTCTCGTCCCCGATGAACCGGCGCGACCACCTTGGGCTTTCCAGAGCACAAGGTTCGGTTGTGTTGCAAATTTTTTTTCTGCGTCATGAAGGTGGTTTTGTTGCAACGGCTGAATAGGGGCGCAGAGAGGCCTGATGCGAGGTCAATC
>NZ_RZTF01000486.1:0-4243 GCF_004023175.1 Mesorhizobium sp. M7A.F.Ca.MR.362.00.0.0 | reverse complement strand
CCCAGTTCCTGTTCCATGACAAGCTTGTCGGCGTGGCCCGAATTGGACATCCTCTTCTCGAGCGCGCGGCGGTGACCGCAGAAAGATATGCCGCCTGCGACCATGTCTTGGCGTCCAAGGATGGGGAGAGAATCGAGCCCGTCGATGCCGCCCTGGAGAAGCTGGGGTTTAAACGGGCGATAAGGGTCGTCGTGCCTGGATATCCGGATGCAATGCGGATTGCACGCCAATCGGATCTGGTCGCGCTGGTGCCGCATTCATGCCTGGGCAACAGCTTGACGAGCGATCTCCCTGTCACATCGGGTCTTGCGACCTTCGAAGTCCCGGTCCCCACGCCGGAGTTCAAGATATCGGCGATGTGGCATCCGCGAATGGACGCCGACCCGGCCCATCGCTGGTTTCGCGATACTGTGATGGCCGTGTGCCGGGCAGCGTATCCGAGACGGTGAGGTCACGTCGTCATGCATACCGGCATCGGCAGCGCTTTGGGTACGCGAGCCCTGGAGCCGGTCATGAAGTTCTGTTTCTTTCACGCTGATTCGTAAGGGATTTCAATCATCATCCCATCATAGGCTGGTTCGACATTGGCTGGTGTCTCGGCCACCACCGTTGCGTAGTCGAGCGGCACGTGCATATGCGTCAGCACCGCATGTATCGGCGCCAGCCGCTCGATCCAATCAAGCGCTTCGCCAAGGGACAGGTGACTAGGATGCGGCCGGTATTGCAGCGCATCGATGATCAGCACGTCGAGGGCGCGCAGCCGTTCGGCGGTGGGCTCCGGAAAGTCGCTGATGTCGGGGCAATAGGCGAGACCGCCGATGCGGAAACCGAGCGATACGATGTCGCCGTGGATCTGCGGCAGCGGCTCGAGGGTGAGGGTACCCCCCTCTCCTTCGATGACCACCGGCCTGGTGTGGTCGATGAGATGCGGCCTGACGATCGGCGGATAGGAACTGCCTTGCGGCGTCTCGAAACAGTATCCGAACGCTTCCCGCAGCCGAAGCATCGTCGCCCTGTCGGCATGAACGTCGATCAGCTGGCGCTGATCGAGAACGAAGCCGCGCAGATCGTCGATGCCATGGATATGGTCGGCATGCGGGTGGGTATAGACGACCGAATCGATACGTTTAACGCCGGCCAGCAGCATCTGCTGCCGAAAATCCGGCCCCGTGTCGATGACCACAGTCGTGCGGCCGCCATTCGACGCGATCCGCTCGACGAGTGCGGCGGCACGCGTGCGCCGGTTCTTCGGGTTGTCGGGGTCGCAATTGCCCCAGTCGCCGGTGATGCGCGGCGTACCTGGCGACGAGCCGCAGCCGAGAATGGTGAGGCGCAGCCGGTCGGTCATCGTTCAGGCGCTTTGCTCTACAGGCCGCGGCATCTTGCCGAACAGCCGGAAGAAATTATCCGTCGTCAGATCAGCGATTTCAGCTTCGCTGACGCCGATGGTTTCGGCCAGCACCTTGGCGGTATGGGCGACATAGGCCGGCTCGTTGCGTTTGCCGCGAAACGGCACGGGCGCCAGGTAGGGCGCGTCGGTTTCGACCAGCAGCCGGTCATGCGGCACATCGGCGGCAATGGCGCGCAACTCAGCCGAATTCTTGAAGGTGAGGATACCCGAGAACGACACGTAGCCGCCGAGAGCGACGCCAATTTCGGCAAGCCGACGCCCGGAAGAAAAGCAGTGCAGCATGAAGGGGAAGGTGCCCTTCCCCGTTTCGGCCTCAAGAATATCAGCCATATCTGCATCGGCATCGCGCGAATGGATGACCAGCGGCAGCCCCGTTTCGCGTGCGGTGGCGATGTGATTGCGAAAGCCTTGCGCCTGCGCATCGCGTGGCGCCTTGTCGTAGAAATAGTCGAGACCGGCCTCGCCGATCGCCACCACTTTCGGGTGGGCGGCCAGCCGCACGAGATCGGCAGATGTTACGTCGAGCTCTTCCGCGGCATTGTGCGGATGGGTGCCGACCGAACAGTATACTTCTTCGAAAGTCTCTGCGATTTCAAGGATTTGCTGAAATCTCTTCACGCGAGTTGAGATCGTCACCATGCGGCCTATACCGGCCGCCTTGGCGCGAGCGACAATGGAAGCCCGCTCCTCGGCGAAATCTGGAAAATCCAGATGGCAGTGGCTGTCGACGAGCATCAGACGTTCGCGTCCGGCTGTTCGACGTAACGTGGAAAAACCCCTTCCGGCACGGGTAACGCGGTGCCCGGCACCAGCGCATGGTCCGCGTGGACATGCACGAAGTCGCGGCTGTCCGCCGGCACCGCCAGCAGATCGAGCAGTTTCGCGGCTGATCCCGGAGTAAAGGGCTGACACAGCACCGCCACGCGGCGCACGACCTCGGCGGTGGTCCACAGCACGGTTTCCATGCGCTCCGGATTGGTCTTCTTCAACGCCCATGGCGCCTCTCCGGCAAAGTAGCGATCGGCTTCCGCCACCACGCCGAAGATCGACGCCAGCGCCAGATGGATGCCCTGCTCGGCCATCGCCTTGCGCGCGGTGTCGAGAGCGGCGACGGCCTGGTCCAGGATCGCGCTGTCGGCATCCGTCAGGTCGCCGCGCTGTGGCACCACGCCGCCGCAGTTCTTGGCGATCATCGACAGCGAGCGCTGCGCCAGGTTGCCGAGACCATTGGCAAGGTCGGCATTGGTGCGGTTGACGATCGCGTCATGGCTGTAGCTGCCGTCGTTGCCGAAGGGCACCTCGCGCAGGAAGAAGTAGCGCACCTGGTCGAGACCGTAGTGCTCGACCATCGCGAATGGATCCACGACGTTGCCAACCGATTTCGACATCTTCTCGCCGCGGTTGAACAGGAAGCCATGCGCGAAAACGCGCTTTGGCAACTCGATGCCCGCCGACATCAGAAAGGCCGGCCAATAGACCGCGTGGAAGCGGACAATGTCCTTGCCGATGATGTGCGTAGCCGGCCAATAGCGCCATTGCTCGGCCTTTGTGTCGGGATAGCCGGCGGCGGTGATGTAGTTGGTCAAGGCATCGACCCAGACATACATCACATGCTTGTCGTCGCCCGGCACCGGCACGCCCCATTTGAAGGTCGTGCGCGAGATCGACAGATCCTTCAGCCCGGACTTGACGAAGCTGAGCACCTCGTTGCGGCGCTCGGTCGGACCGACAAAGTCGGGCTGGCTCTCATAAAGCGCCAGCAATTTGTCCTGATAGGCGGAAAGCCTGAAGAAGTAGCTTTCTTCCTCGTTCCATTCGACGGGCGATCCAAGCGGTTCGCGACGCACGCCGTCGTCGCCGACGATCGTCTCACCTTCGTCGAAATAGGCTTCCTGGCGCACCGAGTACCAGCCGCTATAGCGGTCGAGATAGATGTCGCCATTGGCGGCCATCGCCTTCCAGATTGCCTGGCAGGATTCATAGTGGCGCGGTTCCGTCGTGCGGATGTAGTCGTCGTTCGAGCCACCCATCGCCTCGGTCATGGCGCGGAAAATCGCCGAATTGCGGTCGGCCAGCGCCAGCGGCGTTATGCCTTCCTTCTCGGCCGTTTGCTGCATCTTCAGACCGTGTTCGTCGGTACCGGTCAGGAAGAATACGTCCTTGCCATCCAGGCGCTGGAAGCGCGCCAGGGCGTCGGTTGCAATGACCGTATAGGCGTGGCCGATATGCGGCTTGCCGTTCGGATAAAAGATCGGGGTGGTGATGTAGAACTTGTCGCGTGACATGAATGAACCGTCATGAATGTCTGAATGGAAAGGCGTGGCGGTGGATATCGTATCGAGGCAGCATTTGCCATCCCGATGCCAATGCATGCCGCCCAAAAGTGGCCCCGGTTTTGGGGACAACGGCATGCATCGGGAAAACCGTCACATTCGCATTGCAGAATTCAGGCGGTCGATCATGATCAGGGCGTGCTGCTTCTTGTCGAGATTGTAGGTATCGGTCTCAGATATAGCGTCCAGCGCCTCATGCCAAGTGTCCGACAATTTTTTGGCCCGTGCGAGATCGCCCGCCAGTGCTGCCTGACTTGCCGCGTCCGACAACAGGTCCAGCGCCCGGCGGTTGAAGATATCGAACTGGATCGCCTGATCGCGGCCGGCCACGGCTTCGGCGAGGCGAAACGCGCCGCCGACATCGCTCTTTCTGCCGGTGACCAGAGCGTCGAGCGTGGAGGCGATCTCCAGCCCGCCATACTGCGTCAACAGGATCGCGTTGCGGGCGCTGCCCCCTGCCCGCCCGACCAGTGCCGCGCGAGCCGCCGGATCGCCAGGC
>NZ_RZTF01000485.1:0-4245 GCF_004023175.1 Mesorhizobium sp. M7A.F.Ca.MR.362.00.0.0 | reverse complement strand
GTGTACGCTCTCCAGCGTCTGGTCGATTTCGGCTGTAGTGTTGTAGTGGGCGATGCCGATACGCACGACGCCATGCTCGGCCGGAATGCCGAGCTGGTGGACGATCTCCCAGGCATAGTTGTGGCCAGACCACAGGAAGATGTTTTCGGCGTTCATCTGCCGCACGATCGTTTCGGGCACGATGCCATCGACGGTGAAGGAAACCGTCGGCACGCGCTCGCCGAGCCGCTTCGGATCGGTGATGCCGTGGATGGTCAGGCCCTCGACATCGGACAGGCCATCGATCAGCTGTTGCGCCAGCGGGTTTTCATACGCGATCGAAACCGCAAACGCCTTGGCAATTTTCTGCCTTCTTGAACCGCCCTCGCCCGCCGCCGCGCCAAGGTCGGCAAAGTAGTCGACCGCGGCGGTGAGACCGGCCATCAGCTCGATCTGCGGCGTGCCGAGTTCGAACCGCTCCGGCAGGCCGTTGGAAGAGCAGCGGCACTTGTAGGGCTCCAGCGTCTCGACGACGTCGCGCCGGCCCCACAATATGCCCATATGTGGGCCGAAGAATTTGTAGGCCGAGCAGATCAGGAAATCGCAGCCGAGCTCCTGCACGTCGATCAGACCGTGAGGCGCGAATTGGACGGCATCGACATAGACAAGGGCGCCGGCATTCCTGGCCATCGCAGTCAGCGCCTTCACCCGATTGATCGAGCCGGTCAAATTGCTGGCGTAGTTCAACGCGACCAGCCGTGTCTTCTCCGAAAACAGACCGGCCAGCGTCGCCTCTTCGACCTGCCAGCTCTTTTCATCGAATGGCAGCCAGCGCACGACGAGCCCGAGATCCTCGGCAAGTTGCAGCCAGGGCGAAACATTGCCCTCATGATCCATGCGGGTGAGGATAATCTCGTCGCCGCGCTGCATCGTGCGGCCGAGCGTGCGCGACATGTGATAGGTCAGCGTCGTCATGTTGGCGCCGATGATGATTTCCTCGGGGCTTGCGGCGCCGAGGAAATCGGCCATCGCCTGATGCGCCTCGTCGACGACAACTTGCGCGGCAATCGTCGTTTCGAAAAAGCCGCCAAGGTTGGCATTGGTGGTCAACAGGCAGCGCGACACCGCGTCCGCCACTGCCTGTGGCACCTGCGTGCCGGCCGGATTGTCGAGATAGATGCGGCGGCGGCCCTTGTCGGTCAGGAAGAGAGCCGGAAATTTTTCACGCACTGCCTCGACTGGAAAATTCATTGCTGCTCGCTCCCTTGGAATTGTCGAGTATTCGGCCTGCAGCCAGTCCCGTTCAGGGACAGGGATTGCCGACCCGCTGGTGGATCGCGTCGACCGCCTTCTGCATTTCTTCTGTCCAGGTGACGTCGACGGAAGACAGCGCCATGTCGAGCTGCGAAAGCGTCGTTGCGCCGACGATGTTGGAGGTTACGAACGGCCGGCTCGAGACATAGGCATTGGCAAACAGTGCCGGCTCCAGGCCAAAGGAGCGCGCCAGCTCATTGTATTCAAGTTGTGCTTCAGCGGCACCTGGCGTCTCGTAGCGCTGGCCGCGATTGAACAGCTGCGAGCGGGACCCCTGCGGTCGCGCGCCATGGTCGTATTTGCCGGTGAGATAGCCCTGGGCCAGCGGCGAATAGGGCAGCAGCGACACTTGCTCGCGCTCGCAGACCTCGGCGAGGTTCACCTCGAAAGTGCGGTTGACGAGATTGTAAGCGTTCTGGATCGACGCGACGCGCGGGCCGATGCCCTTGTCGGCTTCGGCAAGGAACCGCATCACGCCCCAGGAACTCTCGTTCGACAGCCCGAAATGGCGGATCTTTCCAGCCTTCACCAGTTCGTCGAAGACGGCAAGCGTCTCGGCGATCGGTGTTTCGTCGGCCGGTGCGCCGACGGAATCGGCGCGCGGCGACACGGCGCCGACGCGCGTCGGGTTGGCGCCCCAGGGGATATCCCGCTCCGGCCAGTGGATCTGATAGAGGTCGATATAGTCGGTGCCGAGCTTGGCCAGCGACTTGTCGATGGCGTCAAAGATATCGGCGCGCACCAGTTGCGACGGCCTGTCGCCGCGAAACCAGCTGTTGGCCGTGCGGCCGACGACCTTCGAGGCCAGGATCACCTTGTCGCGGTTGCCCTTGGCTTTCATCCAGCTGCCGATGATCCTTTCGGTCCGTCCCTGCGTCTCCGCCTTGGGCGGGATCGGATAGAGCTCAGCGGTGTCGATGAAATTGACGCCACGCGAGAAAGCCAGGTCCATCTGGGCGTGGCCTTCGGCCTCGGTGTTCTGCTGGCCCCAGGTCATGGAGCCCAGGCAGATCTGGGTCACAAGAAGATCGGTCCGACCGAGACGGCGTTTGTGCATGGGATTCGGCTCCGGAGGAAGGCTGGCGCGACTGCGCGGAGGAAGCCGCATCTATAAGCAAAGCAGAGCCGCTCTCCAAGCCTCGCCAGACCGACTTTTGCGTGAACCAGCCGGGTTAGCGGCGAGCACCGGCCAGTGCACGGCGCTTGGCTTCGTCGATCAGCATGTTGGCCACTTGCATGCGGATCATGGCGCGCTGGCGCAAATGCGGGGCGACACGGTCGGGATGGTTGGCAAAGGCAAAGCGGCGGCGCATAGGACCGAAATCGGCGACCTGCCTGGGCTGATTGAGGCCGAGTTCGACGGCGATGGCTTCCGGATCGATCGGCGGCAGCTTTTCCTCGGGCTTTGGCTCTTCGCCGGCGAGAGCCAGCTTGGCATGATCGAGCAAGGCGGCGAATTCCGTCGCCAGATCCGCGCCCGCCTCGCGATATTCGGCTGCGGAAACCTTGATGCGGCCGGAATGGAGTTCATCGGCCACCGAAAGATAGTCGAACGGGATGGATGGACGAGCGCCGGCCTCTTCGCCCTCGCCATTCTTGTCGGGGGCGATAAAGAGGTCGTCGAGCAACGAAGCGAAATCCCGCTTGGCGCCAGTAGCGATGTCAGCCTCCCCCCGCCCGACCATTCGGGTACCGAAGCATAGAACCGGCTCGTTAAAAATGCATGCCACCGATCTTAACGAATTTAGCCGTCGCCTGCACCGCTTGACCCATCGCAACCCCAAGAACAAAAATTCAGACTGTATTTTTTTGCAGTCCGGAATTCGCCAGGTGTGGCGAGGAAAACCGGCCATGTAGCCAGCATTCGAGGCTACGATACGCACCGGCCAAAAGTTTCGCCCGTTAGAGAAAATGTCGAAAAATTCGCCAAGACATGGCAGGTATGCAAATGCTGCACTGCACAATTGTCACGATTCAACTATATTGGCGGATGTGGAGGACCAATTTGGGGCTTGAATCATGGGTTTCTTCACTGAAATGTTCGCCCGGCCGCGGCCGCAGGAGCATCTGAGATACCGCTCGGCGCTCGCGCTGCTTCATTCGATGAGCAATGCCGACCGCGCCGACATCGGTATCAAGCCGGCCGACTTCCCCCGCATCGCCCGCGAAATGTCCATTCGCTAGGTACTTCCGGAGATGTCCCGGATCGATCCGGGACATCTCCAAAAAACTCAATTCCCTAGCGCGTTCCCAGGAATGTCGCCTTGCCCAACGGCACGCCATTGTGGCGAAGAATGTCGTAGGCCGTGGTGAGGTGGAAATAGAAGTTGGGCATAGCCACATGCAGCAGATACTGCAGGCCGGGCATCGAGCTTTCGCGCCCGCCAAGCTTCAGCTCGATGATCTTGTCGTCGGAGCCGTCGAACTCGGCAGCCGAAAATGTGCCCAGAAGGTCGAGGGTCTTGGTGATGCGCGCCTGAATTTCGGCGAAACTCGCCTCGTTGTCCTCGTATCTCGGCACGTCGCGCCCGGCGAGTCGTGACGGCGCGCCCTTGGCATGATCGGTGGCGATCTGCACCTGCCTGGTCAAGGCGAACATGTCTGGCGCCAGCCGCGCCGTCAGAAACACCTGCGGGTCGATCTTGCGGTCAAGCGCATTCTGTTCGGCGGTCGCCAGCACATCGGAAAGCGCTTTCAGCCTGGCCGAAAACACCGGCACGGACGCCTCATACATCGATATCGTCACGTCAAATCTCCTGTCCGGCCGAACGCCGGCGGACGCGACGTAGCGCCTTCGCGCGCGATTCTTCAAGTCCGTCGAGCCTGCGTCACCACGTTGCCGCAATCGCCGTCGTAGAATCCTCTATCGAGCGGAGGTTCCCGATGAGACGCGCCCTTTTCGCAGCGACTGCCTTTCTCTCCCTGGCACCGATCGGCCAGACGGTATTGGCT
>NZ_RZTF01000484.1:0-4248 GCF_004023175.1 Mesorhizobium sp. M7A.F.Ca.MR.362.00.0.0 | reverse complement strand
AATCAGCAAGCGGTGGCCGAATAGCTCGGGAAAGCCGGCATACATGACCGTCTCGGTCACCGCGCAAATGAACCAGATCACCGGCCCCCAGGACGCCAGCATCCACAGGCCGGCAGCGGCAAAGGGAAAGAACACGGCGAGCACCACCGCCGCGACCTGCCAGTGCACGGGCATCAGGTCGAACCGCCACAGCGTACCCGGATAAAAGCCGATCAACCTGATCCAGTAGAGAATGCCGAACAGCAGGCAGTAGCCCGATATGACGCGCTGGAACCAGGCGAAGATCACCTCCACCCCGGAGGGCTGTAGCACGACGCGCCTCGAGGTCACCTCGCTCATATCAAGAGTTCCCGTTCGCCGAGCGGAGCAAAATAGGCGTCGACATCCGCTTCGCTGACCGCAGCGAGGCTTGCCGGCCGCCATTGCGGCTTCGAGCCCTTGTCGATGATGGCGGCGCGGATGCCTTCGTAGAAATCATGGCCGGCGAGCATCCGGTTGAGGATGCGGAACTCCATCTTCATGCAGGCTTCCATGGACAGCGTCAGTCCGGCGCTGATCTGCCGCCAGGCGACGCGCAGGCTGGTCGGCGAGCGGGTGCGGATCGTCGCCAGTGTCTTTGCCGCGAACTCGTCGGCGGCGGCCGCACGCTCGAGGCTGTCGATGACGCGGTTCAGGGACGGTTGCGAAAAATGGCGAACAATCGCCTCCAGCGTCGGCCTGTCGGTTTCGCGCCTTGCCTGCACGAAGAAGCCGCGCAGCACCGATTCCGGATCGCCGGTCAGCGCCAGGCGGTCGAGAAAGCCAGCCTGGTCCTCGGCCTTGATGGTGTGGGTGGCCAGCCCCGACCACAGCGCATCGCCATAGCGGATGCGATTGCCGGTCAGCGCCAGATACATGCCGAAGGAGCCGCCGAGATCAGGCAGCAGGTGGCTGGCGCCAACATCCGGAAAAAAGCCGATGCCGACCTCCGGCATGGCAAATTGGGCATTCTCGGTCATCACCCGGTGCGAGCCATGGAAGGAGATACCGACGCCGCCACCCATGACGATACCGTCAATCAGGGCGACATAAGGTTTCCTAAAACTGTTGATGCGGGCATTGAGGCGATATTCATCGGCGAAGAACTCGACCGGCGGTTTTCCCGCGCGGCCTGTCTCATAGACATGCAGGATATCGCCGCCGGCCGAAAAGGCCCTGCCCTCTGCCTTGACGACGATGACGTCGATGCCCTGATCGTCCTCCCAGGCGGAAAGGGCAGCGTCGAGCGCTCCGATCATGCGGTGCGTCAAGGCATTGAGCGCCTGCGGCCGCGTCAAGGTGACGACGCCGGCCCGGCCCAGATGTTCGAAGCGGATCTCGTCGCCTCCGCCAAAATCCATCGTGAAGAATCCCTCCCCCGGCCGCCGGGACTGAAGTGCTAAAGCGTGGCGCATGGGTGCGTCAATGGCGAGCACACCGGTGCAAGCTCTGGCCCGGACCAGGAGCCAGTGCTAAAAATCGAGCTGCAATACTAAAAAACTGCATAGAGTTCATTGCAGCGCAGCTCTGGCGGGTCTTCGAACGGGACGGTTGTTTATGACTCGATTTTCGCGCCTTGCGCCGGTGGCAATCGGGCTGAGCATCTGCTTGACTGTTCACCCGGTCAGAGCAACGACTTTGGAAGACCTCTACAGTTCGCAGACCACCGTCAACGGCAAATACGAGAAAAACCGCCAAGCCGGCTTCAAGCGCTGTCTCGACGCGGTTCTGGTCCGGGTTTCCGGCGATCAGCGCCTGCCGGCGAAACCGGAGATGGCGGCACCGCGCGACAAGGCCGGCAGCTTCGTCGCCAGCTTTCGCTACCGCGACCGCATGCAAGGCATTCCCAACCATGACGACCAGGGCACGTACGATCGGCCCCACAATCTCTACTGCCAGTACAAGCCGGCTGAAATCGACCCGGTGCTGGCCTCGCTCGGCAGCAGGCCGTGGCTGACCGAGCGGCCGCGGCTGGCGGTTTTTTTGACGACCGAGCGCGGAACAATGCATTACGCGCTCGATGCCGATGACGACCGTGGCATGCCGATGCGCGAATCGTTCGGCAATGCAGCCGGATCGCTGGCCATGCAGGTGGCTTTTCCCACGGCAGCGCAGCTGTCGCAGACCGGATTGGACGATCAGGCGCTTCGCAATGCCGAGATGACGAAGCTCGACACACTGGCGAAGAAGGCCGGCGCCAACCAGGCGCTTTCCGGCAGTCTCGTCTGGAGCGACAAGGAACTGGGCTGGATCGCCTATTGGCAGCTCAAGGCGGGCGACGAGACCTACCGCTGGCAGGTGCGCGGCGTCAATTTCGACGAGGCTTTCCGTGTCGCCATCAGAGGCGCGGCACAGATTCTGTCAGGCAATGGGCAACCCGAATAGACTTCGACCGGATCGCTGGCACAATCGTGCCGCATTGGTCAGCAGCGGGAGCTCGTGGTAAAAGCCTGCCCGAACGAGAGTATTTAGCGATGAACAAATTCACCCCCGCAAAGCCCGCCGGCGCGCGCGGCGTCGACGAGATCACCGGCAGCCGCCGTCTGCGCCGCATGCGCAAGGCCGACTGGTCGCGCCGTCTCGTGCAGGAGAACCGGCTCACAGTCGACGACCTGATCTGGCCGATCTTCGTCGTCGAGGGCAAGGGTGTCCGCGAGCCGATCGCCGCCATGCCCGGCGTCTTCCGCCTGTCCATCGATCTCGCCGTCAAGGAGGCCGAGCGCGCGGCGAAACTCGGCATTCCGGCACTCGCCACCTTCCCCAATGTGGACATCTCGCTGCGCGACCAGACCGGCTCGCATATCCTCGATCCCGACAATGTCATCAACCGCGCCACCCGTGCGATCAAGGATGCAGTGCCGCAGATCGGCATCATCACCGACGCCGCGCTCGACCCATTCACCAGCCACGGCCATGACGGCATCCTGCGCGACATCATCGCGCCATCCGACATGATGGACGGCCGCATCGGCGCCATCCGCGACGCGCTCGACGCCAATGGTTTTCAGGATGTGGCGATCATGTCCTATGCGACCAAATTCGCCTCGGCCTTCTACGGTCCCTATCGCGAGGCGGTGGGCACCGCCGGTCTGCTCAAGGGCGACAAGAAGACCTATTACATCGACCATGCCAATTCCGACGAGGCGGTGAGAGAGGCCGAACAGGACATCGCCGAGGGCGCCGACATGCTGATGGTCAAGCCCGGCCTGCCCTATCTCGACATCATCCGGCGGCTGAAGGACGAGTTCCAGATGCCGACCTTCGCCTACCAGGTGTCGGGCGAATATTCGATGATCAAGGCGGCAGGCGCCAATGGCTGGATCGACGGCGAGAAGGCAATGCTGGAATCGCTGCTCGCCTTCAAGCGCGCCGGGTGCGACGGCATCCTGACCTATTTCGCACCCGAAGTGGCGGAGATGCTGAAGGGGTAATTTCTCTTCGCGACAACGGCCGATCGCGGCGAGCAATGTCGGCCAATCCGCTTCGACATCCATACCAATTTCCGGCTCCTGGCCGGGGAATCCATAGCGAGGGCCGCTTGACCGTTGCCTGAGCTTCGTTTGAGCTTGAAAATACCGGTTGCAATTCACAATCGGTTTGTTACAAAACAACTGCTTGCAAAACACAATCTGTTATCGAGGAGGCTCGCATGTCCAAACTTCGCGTCAACGCTTTCACCCTGTCGCTCGACGGCTATGGCGCCGGTCCCGATCAGGATCTGCAAAATCCTCTCGGCGTCGGTGGGGAATCCTTGCACAAGTGGTTTGTCGACACCCGCACCTTCCGCGAGATGGTGCTCGGACAAGATGGCGGCACCACCGACGTCAACGAGGCGTTCGCGGCGCGCAGCTTCGAGAATGTCGGCGCCTGGATCCTCGGCCGCAACATGTTCGGGCCAATCCGCGGCGAGTGGCCTGACGACAGCTGGAAGGGCTGGTGGGGCGACAACCCGCCCTATCATGTGCCGGTTTTCGTGCTCACCCATCACAAGCGGGAACCGATCATGATGGAGGGCGGCACGACTTTCCACTTCGTCACTGACGGTATCCATTCAGCTCTTGAACAGGCTAAGGCTACCGCTGGCGGCAAGGACGTGCGGGTCGGCGGCGGCGTCGCCACCATCCGGCAATATCTGCAGGAAAAACTGATCGACGAGATGCATCTGGCGATCGCGCCGGTGCTGCTCGGCTCGGGCGAGAACCTTTTCGCCGGCCTCGATATGCTCAAGCT
>NZ_RZTF01000483.1:0-4286 GCF_004023175.1 Mesorhizobium sp. M7A.F.Ca.MR.362.00.0.0 | reverse complement strand
AGCTGAAGACTGACGAGCAGGCTCAGGGCAAGGCCGGCACCACCACCGACCAGCAGGCTCAGGACAAGGCCAAGATGCAAACCGACGAGCAGGCTCAAGGCAAGGCCGGCACCACCACCGACCAGCAGGCTCAGGACAAGGCCAAGACGCAAACCGACGAGCAGGCCCAGGGCAAGGCCTCGACGCAGGATACGACGTCGACCGGTTCCATCAACAACGTGACGGTGGAGCAGAAAACCCAAGTCACCCAGATCATCCGGGAGACGAAAGTCGAGCCTGTGTCCAACGTCGATTTTGACATCACCGTCGGCGTCGAAGTTCCGCGGCAAAAGGTCAGGCTGCATCGTTTGCCGGCTCGTATCGTCAAGATCGTTCCCGCTTACGAAAGTTACGAATATTTCGTGCTTGCGGACGGCCGGATCGTGATCGTTGATCCGGATACGTTCAAGATCGTCCTGATTTTGACCTGATATGTCCGAGCAGCGGTCCGCCCTCCAGAGGGCGGACCGCCATTGCTGGGCTGCTATGGATTCAAAGCAACACGCAAAAGGGACTGCAAGCGGCAGGTGATACACCCTGCCACCGCATCGCGAGGGCTAGAGACGCCCGAGCACGACCAGGATAATGACTATAAGCAGCAGAAGACCGAGGCCGCCCCCGCCGTAATAGCCGGTGCCGTAGAATGGCCCGCCGCCAAGCCCACTAAAACCGCCAAGCAATGCAATGATCAGAATGATGATAAGAATTGTGCCGAGACCCATGACTTGCTCTCCTGTTTGCGGCTTCGCGCCTTAGAGGGAGCGGCGGTCGCCGGCTGATGTGATTATGAACTCGCTACAAGCCTTCCTGTTCCCGACTGAGACCGCATCGACGCTGCCAGGTTCAAGGATGTCAGGCGAACAAAGGTCACCCCGAGACGCCCAAGTAGCCCCGGTCTTTCAGCAATCCAGCGAGATGGGCGGCGTTTGATGCTGCCATTTCGATCGCACCCGAGACTTTTTCCGGAGTCGCCGGCAGATCGACATAGTTGACCTCCTGCATGGCCTCGCCGACCCAGTAGACCCCGCCATTGGCCGGGATGGTGAAGCCAACATCGTTCAGTGCCTGAAAGCATTCCGCGTGGCAGTGATGCGCACCGTCCTCATTGCCGACGATGGCCACCAAGGCCACCTTTCCTGCTGCCGGCATGCGCCCTTTGTCATCGGTCTCCTCGAGAAACGCATCCATCCGCTCCAGGACGCGCTTGGCCACACTCGAGGGCTGGCCAAGCCAGATCGGGAGGCCGAGTACGAAAATGTCGGCCGCCAGTATTTTTTCTCTGAGTTTCGGCCAATCGTCGCCCTCGCCCATGTCGGAGAGCACGCCGGGCTTGATATCGTGACTGAGCGCACGCACGATCTCGCCCTTCACCTCGTATTGCATCAGCGCCGCCAGGACATCGGCGAGCAACCGATCGGTGGAGGATTTTTCCCTGTCGTTCGAAGCTTTGAGCGAGCAATTGAGTGCGAAGGCCGTAAGCGGCATCTGGATCTCCCTGCATTGTCCTAATTGCAAATCGCCGCGACGACGTCGCGACAGCCCATTCGCCCGTTGCGGGAGCGCCCGGCATTTAACGCCAGGGTTGAATGCTTGTTCCGCCAAGCGGACCAACAGGCCGGGGGCGAGATGGCCCCCTCCTCCCACTTGGTGACGGTCCAGCCGGCTCACAGGGGCACTGACCACTACTGGAGGACAGACAGCGATGAGCGATTCCGACGCAGGCTGTCTGGCGCAAAGAACCTGCAAGGTCGCG
Source organism: Mesorhizobium sp. M7A.F.Ca.MR.362.00.0.0 (assembly GCF_004023175.1). NCBI lineage: Bacteria > Pseudomonadati > Pseudomonadota > Alphaproteobacteria > Hyphomicrobiales > Phyllobacteriaceae > Mesorhizobium > Mesorhizobium sp. M7A.F.Ca.MR.362.00.0.0. Next base: position 2,494 of record NZ_RZTF01000483.1, on the reverse strand, counting down.
TGATCGCCAACTGCGGCGAATTCCTGCCGATCGAGGCACCGGCAGAATTCGTCAAGGCGTTGGTGGAATTTGCACCGAGATAGGTGAAGCGATCCGCGTTTATGCAGGTGCCTACTGGCTCGCGGAAGTTACGCGCCAGACCGTGTTTCCGACATCGTCGGCGATCAGCAACGCGCCCGATTTGTCGACGGCAACACCGACCGGCCGCCCGTGCGCCTTGTTGTCCTTGTCGAGGAAACCGGTGACGACATCCTGCGGCTTGCCGTCTGGATGACCGTCCTTGAACGGCACGAAAACGACCTTGTAGCCGTTGAAGCTCTTGCGGTTCCAGCTGCCATGCTCGCCAACAAAGGCGCCGTTGCGATACAGGTCCGGCAGGTTGGTTCCAGTGTAGAACGCCAAGCCCAGAGGTGCGACGTGGGAACTCAAGGCATAATCGGGAGGGATCGCCTTGGCGACCAGGTCCGGCCGCTGCGGCATCACGCGCGGGTCGACATGCTGACCATAGTAGCTGTACGGCCAACCATAGAACGCGCCGTCCTTGACCGAGGTCATGTAGTCGGGAACCAGGTTAGGACCGAGCTCGTCGCGCTCGTTGATAACAGCCCACAGCGCGCCGCTCTGCGGCTCCCAGCTCAGTCCGTTGGGGTTGCGCAGGCCGCTCGCGAAAACACGATAACGGCCAGTGGCCCTGTCGACTTCCCAGATGGCGGCCCGGTCCTTTTCCGCCTGGATGCCGTTCTCGGTGATGTTGCTGTTGGATCCAATGCCGACATAAAGCAGAGACCCGTCGCGGCTGGCCACGAGAGACTTTGTCCAGTGGTGATCGATAGGCCCGCCGGGCAACGGCGTCAGCACGGTGCCCGGGGCGGTGATCTTGGTGTCGCCCGACGTGTAGGGGTACCGCACGATGGCGTCGGTGTTGGCGACGTAGAGATCGTTGCCAACCAGGGCCACACCAAAGGGCGAATTGAGATGATCGAGAAAAACCTCCTGGACATCGGGCACACCATCGCCGTTGGTATCGCGCAGCAGGGTGATACGGTTGCTTCCTTCGGTGCCGCCGCCCGACGTCGCCATGGACTCGATCCAGCCCATGACCAGGTCTTTCGGCCGCTTGATCGCCGCACCGGGCGGCGCCACGGATTCGACCACCAGAACGTCACCATTCGGCAATGTGTAAAGCGAGCGCGGATGCTTCAATCCCTTGGCGAAGGCCTGGATTTGCAAACCCTTGGCGACCGTCGGCCTTTCCTCCTGTTTCCAACCGATGACCGACGCGACATGCATCGGCGGCACCAGATACTGGATCGGTTCAGGCAGCGTCGGGTTCGCTCCGACCTGATCGGTGGGATCCGGTTCGTTGTCGCTGCATGCGGGCAGCACCAAAATCGATCCGCACAGCAGACCGAGGCTGGCGATCCGCGGGATATATCTGGCGGAGACATTCATTCGACCACCTCCACTTGAGTGCGGCCGGAACTCCATCCCAGCAGGCTCAGCAAGAGAATAACGATCACGGCGGCGGCGGACAGGATGAGCCCCGTCGGCATGACCGAGGTCCAGGCATCCCGGCTGTGCACCAGTGCGTTGAAGAGCGATATGACGAGCACGACGAGGCTGCCGAGGAGATATGGCCATACGCGCCCGGCTTCACCGGAAAGCCGGTCGGTAAACAAATCGACCAGTGCTGCAAGAACCGCGAGCACGCCTACAAGCAGGCCGGCAAGCAGCAGCCAGGCGGAAAAATCGGCCCACATCATTTCAGCGCTTCGCCAATAGGCAACGTCGGTCAGCAATGTGCCGACGAAACATGCATTTGCGACTGCCATCGGCGTTCTATGCAACGGACGCCTGGCGGCCACCAACACGGATCGGGCGCGGGCCATGGACATTCTCCACCTTTGAAGCTGTACCTGTCCTCCAAACCAACTTGTGGTTGGGAGGTTCCCGGAACCGTTTGCGTTCAAGAACTCGTGATGGCGCTGACGATGCCTCAGAACGGCGAGGTGCGCGATGCTCCTGCGGAGTTAGCGCAATGTCCGCAAGGTGATCGAGTATCGATGCAGGTCAACTGGCGGAATGCTGTGCTCCCATTCCGTGCGCGATGATCCAGTCATGAGATACGCCGACCTTGGTTCGACGACGATGGTCCGGCGATCCCACTTGGCGCCATTCTTCCGCCGGAGCCGGAAGCTGCAAGGCGCCAGTAACGAAACACCCGCAACGTCTTCGAAATGAGGTTTGTCTCGATGCCAGCCGATGCCGGCGCCGGGCCGGTATTCATTGATCAACACTTGCGCGAAGGCATCGGCGGGCTTGCCTGCCAACGCCGCGATCTGGTCGCGCAGGGCCAACAGGAAGTCAGGGATCGGCGGGGCCTCGACCACCTGGCGCCTATCGTAGTCGTAGCGCAGGCCAAAACCCACGACGCGCCGGTTTGCCAGATGGCCATGGAAATCGAACGCCTCGAAAGGCAGGCCTTCGAGATGCC
>NZ_RZTF01000482.1:0-4289 GCF_004023175.1 Mesorhizobium sp. M7A.F.Ca.MR.362.00.0.0 | reverse complement strand
ACTATACGGGGAGAAATGTCCGGCAGGACAATGAGGGGCAGCGCCGACTTTGGCGATTGGCGTTCTCCGCTGCAAGTCGGACTTGTCGTTGGCCTAAAGCGATTGCCCTTGCCAACCGTCGCCCCCCTTGCGTCAGTCTCGCTTTGATGGCTGACTGTGCGCGCCGCATTGGGGGATGGGGATGGCGACGGCGAAGCACGTAATGAAGCGCATATTGATGATGTTGGCCGGCTACTTCGTGTCGGTGCTGGTCGGCCTGATCGCCATCGCGGTGATCTATGGCGTGCTCAGTTCCTTGCCCAACGCGCCCAGCTATTTCGACGTCATGGGCGTTTCGCCGATCGCGGTGCTGCTGGTGCCGCCGCTCGGCATGTTCGTCTATTTCCTGACCATCGTGGTGACCGCGCTGCAGACGCTGATCTTCGCGCTGATCGCCGAGTTCTTCTCGCTGCGCAATGTCCTGCTGCACATGGTTTTCGGCGCCGGCGCCGCGGTCGGCGGCTTCGCCTTGATCTGGCCGAGCGCGCCGGAGGATATGGACCCGGAGCGTTGGGTCGACATCGGCATCATCGCCGCTGCCGGCCTTGTCGCCGGGTTGCTCTATTGGCTGATCGCCGGGCGCGACGCCGGCTTCCGGCGGCCACTGTTCGAGCGCTACTAGCTTGCAGACTCATAATCGCGGAGCCACGCCGATCGGCTCATGCGGAACCTTGAAACAGATTCCGCCGCAATATGAAGGCAGTAGAAAAACGACCTCAAATCGGTCGCTTCTTGCTGCGCCCGAGAGCAGGCATGGCTCGTCATCGTCATGGCGCTGCTGTTCCGAGCGCAGCGGCCAGTACGTCGGCGAGGCCGCGTCCGGCGCTGCCGTCCTCATCAAGGCGCGGATTGTAGATGGTGATCTCGAGGCCGACTGCCTTGCCGCTCGCCAAGGCAAGCCGGAGCGCGGCCGTTAACTCGTCCCACGACAACCCGCCTGGCACGCGAAAATCGACAGCCGGCATGATGACATCGTCGAGACAGTCGGCGTCGAGATGGATGAAGAAGCCGTCCAATTCCGCTCTCGTCAGGTGATCGACCGCTTCGCGTGCGGCGGCCTCGATGCCCGTGGCGCGCACAGCGGGAAGGTCAAGCACCTTGAGCTCCTCGGGGAGCGGCTGGCTTCCGTACTCCTCCTGATCCTTGTGATCGCGATACGCGAAGGCGACAGCGTCTTCAGGGCGGACCAGAGGACCGCGACCTTCGATGTCGGTCAGCAGCGACGGACCGTAGCCGGTGACGAAGGCGAGGTCCATCGAGGCACCCTCACCATTGGGTTCCGCCTCTGGCTGGAAGAAATCGGCGTTGCCGTCAATGAAGAGCAAGCCGTAGCGGCCGCGCCGTCGAAACGCGAGCGCCGAGCCCAGCACGATCGTGCAATCCCCGCCCAGCACCACTGGAAACCCGCCTGCGTCAAGCACCGCTTCCACGGCGTCGGCGAGCTTGGGCGACCACTGCGCAATTGCCCTGGCGTTCAGGGTGCCGGTCTCGGGATCGGGCGTCGGGTCCTTCGGAGGCACAGCCAGCCGCCCGGCGCGGCGCGCCTGGATGCGCTCCGCAAGGCCAAGGTCCAGGAGCCGGCCAGGCAAGCGCTCCACACCGTCGGTCGCCAGGCCCAGCGTGGAGGGGGCTTCGAGAATCGCATAGCGGCTCGACACAGGCGCCTCCGCTTCGAGCGCTCAACATCGTTCGTCCCTGCCGAAACACAGTTGCGTTTTGAGCTTGTTCGATAACGATAGCCGCCGCTCCTCGTTCCCTCTCGGCCGCCTTTCCGCTTTCGGTCATGCCGTATTTATGAGTTAACGGCCTACCGAAAGCCCTGGATCAACTCGAAGGCGAGCGAACCGCCTCCGTTGCGTCCAGAGCCTGCTTCAGGCGCGAGTCGCGGTCGTAGACGTCGCCGAAATATTCGACCTTCCCGGACAGATCAGGCCAGGCGGTGAAATAGGCGACATAGACCGGGATCGTGCGTGTCACATTCTCGGTCGAGTGGCCGTGCTTCAGCTTCTCGGCGATATAGTCCACGGAGGTGCCAAGCACCGCCGCCGCCATGCCGCGCGGGTCCTGCAGCCGCACGCAGCCATGGCTGAGCGCGCGCATATCTCGCTGGAAGAATGATTTCTGCGGCGTGTCGTGCATGTAGATCGCGTGCTTGTTGGGGAACAGGATCTTCAACTCGCCCAGCGCGTTGGCCTCGCTCGGCTGCTGGCGCACGCTGTAGGGGATGTTCGCGCCATAGGCGCCCCAGTTGACCGCCGACGAAGGAATGCGCTTGCCGCGCGAATCCGTCACCTCATAGCCGGACCGGTCGAGATAGCCCGGATCGTTGCGCAATCTCGGCAGCATCTCGTTGACGATGATCGATTGCGGCACGCCCCAATAGGGATGGAAATCGACCTGCTTGATCTGGTCGTAGAAGAAGGAGGTCTGGTTGGTGGTCCGGCCAACGACGACACGCGTCTTGAGCTTTTCCTCGCCATTGTCGATGTAGCTCGCGGTGAAGGCCGGCTGGTTGATGAAGACGCGCGGGCTGCCAAGATCGGAGGGCAGCCAGCGCAGTTCCTCGAGCGCCACTTCCACCTTCAGCAGCTTGTCGGCCTTGGATGTTCCGGCCAGCGTCGCGACGGTGCGCGGGCCGATGACGCCGTCGCCCTTCATGCCTGCCTTTTGCTGCACGGCCTTGATGACCGGGACTAGTTCCGGATCATAGACTTCGCTGGTGGCCAGCCTGGACAGGATCTCGCCATAGGCGCCGCCCATCTCGTCATCGAGATTGCGCGCGATCAAGGTCAGCAGCTTCGGCAGTTCGGGGCTGGTTTCGCCCGGCTTCAGCAACAGTTTGGGGTCGACGACGATTTCGTTTTCCGCACTGGCCTGCAGAGATTCGAGTTCGACGCGCAGCGCCTGGTATTCCGCATTCTGCGGATGCCGCGATTCGAGATAGGTGCGCACTTGCTGGGTATGCGCCAGCGTCCTCAGCACGCCTTGCAAGTCGAGCGGCTTGGCCGGGAAATCATAGTAGCCGGTCATGCGGTTGGGATCGACGCGGCCGTTCTGGGCGTCATGGGCATAGCGCAGCACACGCGCGGAAAGCGCCATCTCGAAACGGACGAGTTCTTTCAGTTGCGCATTGGCGTCAGTCGTCGATGCGCCGGCAGCGGGCACTTCGACCGTATAGTCGGCGGGCGTGAGACCATAGCTTGAAGCCTCGCCAAGCACCCGCACCGCATCCTGGGCACGGCTGTTGAGGCTGGTTCCGCTTATCCAGATGAAATCCGGATTGGCCGAGTAATACGCGATCAGCGCCTTGGCGATGTCGGGCTCGGCTAAGAGTTCGTAGTCACCCAGGCTGGCAACCGCTTCACGAAACGCAGCGCCCGTTGCCGACGGCACGAAAGCCGCATCCTGTGGCGTCGCCGGCTCTGGCGTCGGGGCCAGCGCCGAGAAGTCGACGCGAACCAGCCGGTCCGCCTTGTAGGTGTAATAGGATGGGCTGCTGATTCTCGCGCCGCCACCGCCACCGCTGGCCGGAGCCTTCGGTTTTGGTTTGTGCTTCGGTGGCGGGGGCGGAAACTCGCCTTTCGGCGCATGCTTTACGCCGCCGCCGAAAAGCATGTCGAACAGCCCCTGCGCGCCTGCCTGGGGTACACCGAAAGCCAGCGTTGCCGTGACTGCCAGCAGCGGCATCACGGTTGCTTTGTTTCCGAGGAATCTCATGAATCACCCGCTCCGGCCGCAACCGGTTCCCGTTCCGCACGCTAGATCGTCCCGCTCACCGCATGGCGGATGTAAGGCGCGACTATACTGATTCATACCGATTTCGTTAAGCTTTCATAAATTTTGGAAAGCCTGTTGCAGAACGGTTTCACAAGATCGTGACGGCTGGAGCGGAGGGTTGTTCCGCCCCAGCCGGAAATCTCTCGGGATCAGGCGTTGGCGCCGCCATCGATGGTCAGGGCAGCGCCGGTTACGAAGCGGCCTTCAGGGCCTGCAAGCCAGGCGACCATGCCGGCAATGTCATCGGCCTTGCCGAAACGCGGTGTTGCCATTTTCCGGCGCTGATGCTCGGCATGCGGGCCGTCGGCCGGGTTCATGTCGGTGTCGGTCGAACCGGGATGGACGACGTTGGCGGTGATGCCGCGCGGGCCGAGGTCGCGCGCCAGCGCCTTGGTCAGGCCGACCAGCGCCGCCTTGCTGGCCGAATAGGCCGTGAGGCTGCCGTCGGTCGCCCTCTCGGCAAGGTTGCTGCC
>NZ_RZTF01000481.1:886-4273 GCF_004023175.1 Mesorhizobium sp. M7A.F.Ca.MR.362.00.0.0 | reverse complement strand
GCGTCGACCTTTTCCTGTGTGAAACCATGGCGTCGGCGGACGAAGCCCGCGCGGCGGTCACCGCGGCATCGGAAAGCGGCAAGCCGGTATGGGTGTCGTGGACGCTGGCCGACCACGGCAAGCCGCGGCTGCGCAGCGGCGAAGCAATAGCCACCGCGGCAAGCGCGCTCGACGGCCTGGCAGTCGCCGCGCGGCTGGTCAATTGCTGCCGGCCGGAAGCAATCGCCGCGGCTTTGCCTGAACTGATCGGCCTCGGCGGCCCGGTCGGCGCCTACGCCAACGGTTTCACGTCAACCGAAGCGCTCAAGCACGGCGGCACCGTCGATGTGCTGCACGCCCGTCACGACCTTGGCCCGGATGCATATGCCGACCAGGCGATCGGCTGGGTCGAGGCTGGGGCAAGCATCGTTGGCGGCTGCTGCGAAGTCGGACCTCCGCACATCGCCGCTCTGCGCGACCGGCTCGAACAGGCCGGCTACGAAATTTCGGGAGTTTTGCATGCCTAGACCATCATCGCGCATTTCCGGCATCGTGCCTTCGGGCAAGGACGGCTGGGAAGTCCATTTCGCCGCCTGGACGCGCAAGGAGGCCGGCGAAGACATCATCATGCTGTCGGTCGGCGACCATGATTTCGATACGCCTTCGCAGACGATCGAAGCCTGTGTGACCGCGGTTCGCGGCAGCAATCATCACTACACCCCGCTTCCCGGCCTGCCGCGCCTGCGCAAGGCGATGGCGGCGGCCTCGAGCGCTTGCACCGGCGTCGAGACGTCGCCGGATCAGGTCATCGCCACGCCGGGCGGCCAGGCCGCACTCTACGCGGCCGTGCAGGGCGTGCTCGACCAGGGCGACCACGCCATCGTCGTGGCGCCCTATTATGCCACCTATCCCAACACGTTCAGCGCCGCAGGCGCTGATTTCACCGTCGTCGAGACACCGGCCGAGGATGGCTTCCAGCCACGTGCCGACATGATCCGCGCGGCAATCCGGCCGAACACGCGCGCCATCCTGATCAACACGCCGAACAATCCGACAGGTGCGGTCTATTCGCGCGAGCGGCTGGAGCAACTGGCAGAAGTCTGCCGGGAGCACGACCTCTGGCTGCTGTCGGACGAAGTCTACTGGACGCTCGGCGGCGGCGAGCACGTCTCGCCGCGCTCGCTGCCAGGGATGGCCGAGCGTACGCTGGTCATCAATTCGATGTCCAAGAGCCACGGCATGACCGGCTGGCGCATGGGCTGGCTGACGGGACCGGAGGAGATGATCACGCTCATGATCAATCTCAATCTGGTGACGACCTACGGCCTGCCGGCCTTCATCTCGATCGCCTGTTCCGAGGCGCTGGAGAACCGTTACGGCGTCAAGGAGATCGCCGAACGTTACGCGGCACGCCGCACCGTCTTGCTCGACGCCGTGCGGGGCATGAACGACGTGACCGTGCGCGGTTCGGAGGGCGGCATGTATGTCATGCTCGACATCTCGGCCGTCGAACCAGACGATGAGAAATTCGCCTGGGCCCTGCTCGACAAGGAAAAGGTCGGCGTCATGCCCGGCTCCAGCTTCGGCGAGGCCGCCGCCGGCCACATTCGAATCAGTCTCTGCCAGCCCGAACCGGTGCTGCAGGAAGCTGCACTTCGTCTGCGCCGCTTTGCTTCCAGCTACCGTCGCGAGGCAGCATGACCGCCAAGGCAGTTCCCGCCAAAGCAAGGGCGGTCATCATCGGCGGCGGCGTTTCCGGCTGTTCGGTCGCCTATCACCTGGCCAAGCTTGGCTGGACCGATATCGTGCTTCTCGAACGCAAACAGCTGACGTCGGGCACGACATGGCATGCCGCCGGCCTGATCGGCCAGCTGCGCGGCTCGCAGAACATGACGCGGCTGGCGAAATATTCCGCCGACCTCTACGTCAAGCTGGAAGCCGAGACCGAGGTCGGCACCGGCATGCGCCAGGTCGGTTCGATCACCGTGGCGCTGACCGAGGAGCGCAAGCACGAGATCTACAGGCAAGCGTCGCTGGCGCGTGCCTTCGATGTCGATGTCCGCGAGATTTCGCCCAGGGAAGTCAGCGAGATGTACCCGCATCTCAATGTTTCCGATGTCGTCGGCGCCGTGCATCTGCCGCTCGACGGCCAGTGCGACCCCGCCAATATCGCCATGGCCCTGGCCAAGGGCGCGCGCCAGCGCGGCGCCACCATCGTCGAGAATGTCAAGGTCACCAAGGTCCACAGCAAGGCCGGCCGCGTCACCGGCGTGTCCTGGGCGCAAGGCGAAGAGCAAGGCACGATCGAGGCCGACATCGTCGTCAACTGCGCCGGCATGTGGGCCCGCGAACTGGGAGCGCAGAACGGCGTCACCATACCGCTGCACGCCTGCGAGCATTTTTACCTCGTCACCGAACCGATCCCCGGCCTCACCCGTCTGCCGGTGCTGCGCGTGCCCGATGAGTGCGCCTACTACAAGGAAGACGCCGGCAAGATGATGCTGGGCGCCTTCGAGCCGGTGGCCAAGCCGTGGGGCATGGACGGCATAAGCGAGGATTTCTGCTTCGACCAACTGCCTGAGGACATGGAGCATTTCGAGCCGATCCTCGAAATGGGCGTTAACCGCATGCCGATGCTGGCGACCGCCGGCATCCACACCTTCTTCAATGGTCCTGAGAGTTTTACGCCCGACGACCGCTACTATCTCGGCGAGGCGCCGGAACTGGCCGGCTACTGGATGGCGACCGGCTACAATTCGATCGGCATCGTCTCCTCCGGAGGCGCCGGCATGGCGCTGGCGCAGTGGATCAATGACGGCGAAGCCCCCTTCGACCTGTGGGAAGTCGACATCCGCCGCGCACAGCCGTTCCAGAAGAACCGCCGCTATTTGAAGGAGCGCGTCTCCGAAACGCTCGGCCTGCTCTATGCCGACCATTTCCCCTATCGGCAGATGGCGACGTCGCGCAATGTCAGGCGTTCGCCGCTGCACGAGCATCTGAAGGCGCGCGGCGCCGTGTTCGGCGAAGTCGCCGGCTGGGAGCGCGCCAACTGGTTCGCACGCGAGGGCCAGGAGCGCGAATACCGCTATTCCTGGAAGCGCCAGAACTGGTTCGACAACCAGCGCGAAGAACATCTCGCGGTCAGGAATGGCGTCGGCCTGTTCGACATGACCTCGTTCGGCAAAATCCGCGTCGAGGGCCGCGACGCCTGTGCCTTCCTGCAAAGACTATGCGCCAACGACATGGACGTCGCGCCGGGCAAGATCGTCTACACCCAGATGCTCAACAAGCGCGGCGGCATCGAGAGCGACCTGACCGTCTCGCGGTTGTCGGAAACCGCCTACTTCCTCGTCGTCCCAGGCGCCACGCTGCAGCGCGACCTGGCTTGGCTGCGCAAGCACGTCGGTG
>NZ_RZTF01000481.1:0-876 GCF_004023175.1 Mesorhizobium sp. M7A.F.Ca.MR.362.00.0.0 | reverse complement strand
ACGTCGGTGATGACGACGAATTCGTCGTCATCACCGACGTGACGGCGGCCGAAAGCGTGCTCTGCCTGATGGGCCCGGACGCGAGAAAGCTGATCCAGAAGGTCAGCCCCAACGATTTTTCCAATGAGAAAAATCCCTTCGGCACGTTCCAGGAGATCGAGATCGGCATGGGCCTGGCCCGCGCCCATCGCGTCACCTATGTCGGCGAACTCGGCTGGGAACTCTATGTCTCGACCGATCAGGCGGCCCATGTCTTCGAGGCGATCGAGGAGGCAGGTGCGGATGTCGGCCTGAAACTCTGCGGCCTGCACACGCTGGATTCTTGCCGCATCGAAAAGGCCTTCAGGCATTTCGGCCACGACATCACCGACGAGGACAATGTGCTGGAAGCCGGCCTCGGCTTCGCGGTGAAAACCGCCAAGGGCGACTTCATCGGCCGCGATGCCGTGCTGCGCAAGAAGGAAGCTGGATTGAACCGCCGACTGGTCCAGTTCCGGCTGAAGGATCCAGAGCCCCTGCTCTTCCACAACGAAGCGATCCTGCGCGACGGCAAGATCGTCGGCCCGATCACTTCAGGCAATTACGGCCATCATCTCGGCGGCGCGGTCGGGCTAGGCTATGTGCCATGCGAGGGCGAGAGCGAGGCCGACGTGCTGGCCTCAACCTACGAAATCGAGATCGCCGGCGAGCGCTTTGCGGCGGAAGCGTCGCTGAAGCCGATGTACGATCCGAAGTCGGAGCGGACGAGGATGTAGTGCCTTCTTACCTTCCCCCCTTGTGGGGGAAGGTGGATCGGCGCGATAGCGCCGAGACGGATGAGGGGTGTTCCAGGGAGTGCCAACGTCTCACTTCGCTGGAACACCCCTCATCCGTCGC
>NZ_RZTF01000047.1:25559-25845 GCF_004023175.1 Mesorhizobium sp. M7A.F.Ca.MR.362.00.0.0 | reverse complement strand
CTTGCCGACTACTCCCTGCCGATCATGGACGAGGACCTGGAAAAGGAAAAAGGCGTTCCAGAAAACGCCCAGAAACTCGGGCGTCTGGTGATCGCCCATGACGGGCTGCTGATCGCCACGCCCGAATATAACGGCTCCATTCCGCCGCTGCTCAAGAACACGATCGACTGGGTGAGCCGGGTGCGCAGGGATGGCGGCCGGCCGGTCAGGCCGCTGGCCGGCAAGGTCGCCGGCCTCTGCTCGTCCTCCAGCGGCCACTTTGCCGGCATCCGCTGCATCAACCATC
>NZ_RZTF01000047.1:21995-25549 GCF_004023175.1 Mesorhizobium sp. M7A.F.Ca.MR.362.00.0.0 | reverse complement strand
GTTCTGGTGCGTTGCCAGATGGAGGTGGTGACGCCGGAATGCTCGGTGCCCGAGGGCGGCGACGCCTTCGACGAAGACGGCAATTTCCGTGACGAAAGACTGCACAAATCGATGGAGCATCTATGCCGCACGCTGATCGAAACCTCGCGCATGCTGTCCACCCGGATCGAGGCGTGATCGCCGACACGATGCGAACCATGCAGGCCCAATCCATGCAGGAAAGACTGATCGTCGGCCTCGACGTGCCGACCGTGAGGGATGCCGAGGAGGCGGTACGCGAGCTCGACGGCATCGTCTCCTTCTACAAGATCGGCTACCAGCTTGCCTTCGCCGGCGGGCTCGACTTCGCCAGAGAACTGGCCAGCGGCGGCACCAAGGTCTTCCTCGATATGAAGCTGCTTGACATCGACCACACGGTGGCCAAGGGCGTCGAGAACATCGCCAAGATGGGCATGACCATGCTGACCATCCACGCCTATCCGAAGGCTATGCAGGCCGCCGTAGAGGCGGCCAGAGGCAGCGAGCTTTGCCTGCTTGCCGTCAGTGTGCTGACGTCGATGGACGAGCAGGACATGATCGACGTCGGCTATGAGTACGACCCGCATACGCTGGTGCTGCGGCGTTCGGAACAGGCGCTGCATGCCGGCATGGGCGGCATCGTCTGCTCGGCCGCGGAGGCCGAGGCGGTGCGCCGGATCGTCGGACCCGACATGGCGGTGGTGACGCCCGGCATCCGGCCGGCGGGCAGCGATCATGGCGACCAGAAGCGCGTGGTGACGCCGGGCCAGGCAATCCGCAACGGCGCCAGCCACCTCGTCGTCGGCCGGCCGATCGTGGCTGCGGCCAACAAACGGGAAGCGGCCGAAGCCATCCTCGACGAGATGCGCTCGGCCTGAGATTTCCAAGAACAAGTTCGGAGACCAAGAAAATGCCCAAGGGATACTGGATCGCCCGTGTCGATGTGCGCGACGCGGAAGGCTACAAGGACTATGTCGCCGCCGCCAAGCCTGCCTTCGAGCGCTTCGGTGCGAAGTTCCTGGCGCGCGGCGGCGAGCATGAAAAGGCCGAAGGCCCCGGCCGCGCACGCAATGTCATCATCGAGTTCGAATCGCTCGCTGCGGCGCATGATTGCTACCACTCGCCGGAATACCAGCGCGCCGTCGCCATCCGCCAGAAGGTCGCCGACGGCGAGATCGTCCTGGTCGAGGGCGCCTGAGGTCCTTGCAAGCATAGTTCCGAAGAAGTCATTCCGGTTTTCGCCGGAGATCACGTTCAAAATCGGATAAAGCCTGGCGGCGTTTGAAGCCCCGCAGGCTCATTTTACATATCTTTGCTCCGCGATTTCACGGTGATCTGCCTGGCGCAGTTGCCGGGTGCGGAGCCGTGCCGACGAGCGGTCATTCAACGCGGGTCGGATGGCCGGTTGACATGCAGGTATTTACCTGCATATTATGCCTTACAACAGAGTGAGGCAGATGGACGCCGACAAGGTTTTCAAAGCGCTGGGCGATCCGACACGCAGAAGGCTGCTTGACCTTCTGTGCGAGCAGAACGGGCAGACGCTCGGTCAGCTTTGCGAAAACCTGGACATGGCCAGGCAATCCGCCACCCAGCACCTCGACCTGCTGGAGGCGGCCAATCTGGTGAGCACAGTCAAGCGCGGCCGCGAAAAGCTGCATTTCATCAATCCCGTGCCGCTGCACGAAGTCTACGAGCGCTGGGTACGGAAATTCGAACGACAGCGGCTCAGCCTGCTGCACGACCTGAAGCAAGAACTCGAAGGAGAAGACCAATGACCACCAAAGAGACCACGAGCTTTGTCTACGTGACCTATATCCGCTCTACGCCGCAGAAGGTGTTCGAGGCCATAATCAAGCCCGATGTCGCAAAGCGCTACTGGGGCCACGAGAACGTCTCGGAATGGACGCCGGGCTCGAAATGGGAGCACATCCGCGCCAATGACGAACGGACCGTCGAACTCGTCGGCAAGGTCGTCGAGATTTCGCCGCCGACCCGGCTCGTCATCACCTGGGCGAACGCTTCGCAGGCCGACGATCCGTCGAAAACCAGCCAGGTGACGTTCGCCATCGAGGAATACGACACCATGGTGCGGCTGACCGTCAGCCATGACGAACTCGAGGCCGGCAGCGGCATGGCGAAGGGCGTCAGCCAGGGCTGGCCGGCGGTGCTGTCGAGCCTGAAATCCTTCCTCGAAACCGGCAGCGGCATCGACATTTTCGCCAAGCCGAAATCGGCCTGATGCTGCGACCTCAAGCAGAATCAGGCCCGTGGAGAATGACAATGACCAAGCGCTATACCGGCGGCTGCGCATGCGGCGCGATCCGTTACGAAACCAATGACGAGCCGATCTTCCAGAACCACTGCCAGTGCAGCGATTGCCAGAAGCGCTCAGGCACCGGCCACGGATCCTACCTGACCTTCGGCCAACGTGCCGATATGGCCATCACCGGGGAGGTGAGCACCTGGCGCGTGGCGGGCGCCAGCGGCAACGAAAAAATCCACACCTTCTGTCCAACCTGCGGAACGCCGGTCTTTCTGATACCCGTCGCCATGCCCGAGCTGATAGTGGTCCACGCGGCCAGCCTCGACGATCCGGAACAGTTCAGCCCGCAGATGGTGACCTACACGAGCCACGGGCATGCCTGGGACAAGATGGATCCGTCCTTGCAGGCGGTCGAGCGAATGCCTCAGGGGTAAACTCGCTGGAAGTATTGGACCTCCAGGGGTACGCTGTAGGCGCTTACAGAGGGGGCGTCTGCATGGCCGGAAGTAATCGATATTCACCGATCGGCAAGGGCCTTTTCATCGCACAGATGCTTGTTGGCGGTACAGGCGTGGCAGTCGGCCTCTGGACTGGGAAAACCATTTCACTGCAGCATGGCCGGGGGATCTTTCTCGTAGATCGGGCCCAAGACCCGTTCCTTTATTGGTCTGCACTGATCATAACCCTGCTCGTCCTTGTCGCGTGGCCGCTCTGGTATCTCTATAGGGGCCCACCAAAGCGCTAGGCTGCTACCGAGACAGCAGCAATGCGCGCGACTGCGGCCGCACGCTGCCAGGCAAAAAGGGTGCGACAAACCTAACCGTCATGGCGCTGGCCGATCAGCCGGCTCGCCGCTGTCTCGGCCATGGCGTCGGCCAGCTCGAGGCCCCATTGCTGGCGGCAATAGGCGCGAAAATCGAAGCAGGGCAGGCCGGGGCAGACCTCGAACTCGATGAGGTGGACGGTGTCGTCGGCCTCGACCCTGAGATCGATCGAAAACACGTCGCGCAGGCCGAGCCCGCTGATCAGCCGCTCGGCGATCGCGCGAATCCTTGCGTCGGCAGCCGGCTGGCTGTCGGCAACCGCGACGAGTTCCGGTTCGGCATAGTGTCCAGCCGCTTTCGCCGCCTCCCCGGTGTCGCCGTAGAGCGCCAGGCTGTCGGCCATGGTCTGGAAATCGGCGCCTGAATCGACAAAGGCCACGCCAAGCGCTTCGACCCCGGCGCCTGGCACCAGGCCGAGGAAACTGGCGCGCACGTTGCGGCCGGCG
>NZ_RZTF01000047.1:21143-21985 GCF_004023175.1 Mesorhizobium sp. M7A.F.Ca.MR.362.00.0.0 | reverse complement strand
ACATAGGGCTGGACGACGACATCGTCGCGATAGGCCGAAAAGACGCGCCGGCTAAGCTCCAGCGCATGGCCGAGGTCGGCCACACGCGAGTCCGGCCAGATGCCGATCTTAGCGCCGAGCCGGTTGGGCTTGACGAACCAGCCGGCGGGCGAGGCCGGCGGCTCGACCAGCCATTGGCCGTCGCGCGCGAGCCCGGCCTGCGGCACCGGCAGGCCGAGTGCGCCGAGCACGGCTCCGGAGCGGAACTTGTCCTGACAGAGCGCGAACAGCGCATCATCTGCGCCAACCGTCTTGAAACCGCCCAATCGCGCCAGAGCGGGCGCCGCGCCGCCGCGGAAATAGGCGATGCCGTCGGTCAGCGTCCAGACCAGCGTCGTGCTGGGGTGCTCCTCGGCGAGCACCGTTGCGGCGTCGTCCAGCGCCACTGGCGCAAACGACAGGCCGCGTGCCTGGCAGGCGCGGCCAAGCATGTCGAATTCGGGGGCGACGTCGGTCGACTGCGCCAGATAGGACGCGATTTCGCCGGCACGCTGCGGCGCATGACCGTCGGCGACCAGACGGTCGAAACAAGCCTTCTCCGGCTCATGGACGAGGATCAGTCTTGGCTTGCGGCTCGACATGAGATGAACGATTCCGGCAGTAGGATTGCCTACCATCGCATGGTCAAGGCGTCTGGCTCTCGCGAAACCGACACGGCGCGGGCGGTTGCGTGACAACGCACCGTCCGACCGCAGAATCCAGTTCGCTCAGGCGATCAGCACGCGCGGCTCGAAGCGGCCGTTGACGGGAATATCGAGCAGAAAGGTCATGCCGCCCTGCAGATCCAGCAGACGCTGCTTCTC
>NZ_RZTF01000047.1:20169-21133 GCF_004023175.1 Mesorhizobium sp. M7A.F.Ca.MR.362.00.0.0 | reverse complement strand
TCCTTGCCCGACCAGGCGGAGGTGACCGCCAGCCGATCGGCCTTGGCGCCGACAAAGGCCGGGCAGGATGGCTGCGTCACCGGCATGGCGACCGTGCGGACGAGCTTGCCGTCGGGCCCATAGGCTTCGATGACGCTGCCGCCCCAGACGGCGTTCCACAGGATGCCGTCGCGGTCGAGCACGGATCCGTCGATATAGCCCTTGGCCGAGCGGTGATCGACGAACAGCTTCGGCTCACCGGCAGGCAGGCCGGTCGCCGGGTCGCAGGCGACCCGCATCAGCAGCCCGGTCGAGGTGTCGGTGTAGTAGGCGATTGCGCCATCCTCGGTAAAACAGATCGAATTGGAGACGGTGATGTCCGAAAACAGGCGGCGCAGTTCGCCTCTGAAAAACCAGTAGATCGAACCCGCACCCTTTTCCTCGCCCTTGCCCATGGTACCCATCCACAAGGCGCCGCAGGGGTGGACCCGGGAATCGTTGGAGCGCGTGACCGGATTGTCGGCCTCGACAGGCGTGTGCAGCGTCAATTTGCCGGTCGCGACATCACGGACATAAAGGCCGGTTTCGGCGGCGATAAGCTGGCGCTTGTCGTCGATGATTGCGATGGCGCTCGCCATTTGGCCGAGCTCATGGACGGTGGCCGCGCCGCCGGACAGCTGCTTTTGCAGAAGCTGACCGTTGACGATGTCGAACCAGTAGAGCGTATCGGTGGCGGGATCGTAGCTCGGCCCCTCGCCGAGTTGGCAGACGTGATCGGAAAAAACCGAAACGATGGCTTCGCTCATCATGCTTCTCCGAACACCGCATCCCAGGCCACGACGGCAGCATGTGCACGCGCGGCCACCTCGTCGACGCTCATGCCCGGCTTGAACAGGCTGGAGCCCAGACCAAAGGCGGTCACGCCGGCCGCCTTGTAGCCGGCAAAATCTTTTTCGGAGACGCCGCCGACGGCGCCGACCAATGT
>NZ_RZTF01000047.1:9284-20159 GCF_004023175.1 Mesorhizobium sp. M7A.F.Ca.MR.362.00.0.0 | reverse complement strand
ACCAATGTCTGCGCCGGCAACACGGCGCGCATCGCGGAAATGCCGCCGGCACCCAGCACGCTCGCCGGGAAGAATTTCAGCGCCGAGGCGCCGAGCTTGATCGCCTGGAAGGCTTCGGTCGGCGTGAACACGCCGGGCATCGTCACCATGCCGTAGTGCATGGCGCGCGCCATCACCTCGGCATCGATGTTGGGACTGACCAGCAGCCGCCCTCCGGCCTGGTGCAAGCCATCGACATCGGCCGGCGTCAGCACCGTGCCGGCACCGACCAGCGCCGTTTTCGGCAGCACTTGGACGATGCGGGCGATCGACGAGAACGGTTGCGGTGAGTTCAGCGGCACTTCGATCGCCTCGATGCCGGCGTCGAACAGTGCCTTGCCCATGGCCATCGCCTCGGTGGGCTTGAGCCCGCGAAGGATGGCAACCAGGCCGCGCTTGAGTTTTGGAAACGGTGCGGTCTGGCTCATCGAGCTGCTCCAATTCTTGCGATCATGCCGTTCTCGCGCGCCGCCTCGACGAGACCTGCACGCACCGCCTCGTCCGCGTCGACGGCCCGGACCTCAAGTCCGGCAAGGCCGAGCGCCTCGCTGTACAGCGTTCCCAGCGCACCGGAGGCGACCAGCACCACGGGTTCCGCACCGGCGCCGTGCCGACGGCTGGCGGAGGCGATCTCGCCGCCGATCAGAAGGCCGGACAGGCAGGCTGCGGCATCGTCGGCTTTCAAATCCTGCAGCAGGCCGGCGGCGCGGATGGAAAACAGCCGCGAGGTGACATCGCCGCCATCGCTCAATGCGGTTTCGCACCAGCGGCGGAAGAACGGATTGTCCGATGTGACGGGCTTTGGATGTTCGCCGAGCGAATGGCGCAGGATCGAATGCGCGGCAAGCACCGAAAACAGCTCGCCGGTCGGCCAGGTGCCGAAGCCGGTGACAGTACCGTCCTCGACCAGCACCCATTTCGAATGGGTGCCGGGCATACAGACCAGCTGGCGTCCCTTGGCCGGCAAGCCAGCGCCGGCAAGCTGGGTTTCCTCGCCGCGCATGACGTCGGGCGCGTCAGTCAGTCGCTGGGCAAGGCCCGGAACGATGCGGATGTCGCGGCTCTGGCCGGGCACGCTGGCGGCACCCGCAAGGATGGCGCTAAGCGGCGCCGGCACGGTGACATAGGGTGCTTCCAGCCAGCCCTGGCGGGATCCGGCCATGCCGCAGATGATGACGGGCAGCGCCGCTGGTGCTCCCATCGCCGCCAGATGCCCTTCGAGGATGGTCGAAAAGCCCTTCTGCTGCGCCGTGATCAGGCCATCGTCGCCACGGCGTTCGGCAAGCACCTTGCCTTGCCCGTCTATCAGCCAGACCCGCATGCGGGTCGTGCCCCAGTCGACGGCGGCGACCGCCGGTGCATTGCCGGCTGGGCTCACAGGAAACCTCCATCGACGACCAGCATCTGCGCTGTCAGCATGCGCGAGGCGTCCGAGGCCAGGAACAGCACGGTGCCGACGATGTCGTCGGGCTGCATCACCTGCTTGATGCACTGCTTGGCGACATGGGCGGCAAGCCCCTGTTCGGTCACCCAGAGCTCCCTCTGCCGCTCGGTGATCACCCAGCCAGGCGCAATGGCGTTGACGCGGATGCCGTCGACACCGAGCTTGCCGGCCAATCCCTTGGTCAGACCGAGGATACCGGCCTTGGCGGCCGTGTAGGACGGCATGTCGGGGTGGTTGATCAGATAGGATGTCGAGGTGAAGTTGATGATCGAGCCGCCGCCCGCCCGCTTCATGCCCGGCGCCACCGCTGGCGCGGTGAAGAAATGCGGCCGCAGATTAATGGCCTGGTTGTTGTCCCAGAACTCGACCGTCACGTCCTCGACGGCGTGGCGTTCATCCCAGGCCGCATTGTTGACCAGCACGGTGACATCGCCATGCGCCTCGGCGGCCTTCGCGGCGGACGCCCGCAGGGCCTCGACGTCGCGTAGGTCGGTCTTGAGATAGAGCGGCCGCTTGCCGAACGCTTTCTCGATGCGGTCGGCAAGAGCCGTGCTTGGGCCGTCGGCGATGTCGATGAAGGCGACATTGGCGCCCTGGCGCACAAAGCCCTCGGTCAGTGCAGCACCTATTCCGGAGCCGCCGCCGGTGATCAGCACCGAGGCTCCTTCGAGGTCGGCAAAATGCGCCGATGGCATCATCGTTCCTGTCTCCCAGCGCATGACCCAGAAAATCGGATCGATTTTCGGAAAGGGATCATGCGCAAAATGTAAATTGCTACAGCGTCCTTTGCGCGTCCAAAAGGACGCGCGGCGCTGTAGCGTGATCGGCGCGCATCCTAGCCACGCAAGGCGCGCGGGCAAGGGCGAACCGCCGGATTTCTGGGCTTATGTCAGACAAAACGACAATGCGCCGCACCGGATGCGCAAAGCGGCACCGTCGGGATTATGGGCTACGGGGGATCGCCGGTCAGATCGCCTTGGCGCGCAGGGCGCCGCGGAAGGAATCGCGGAGATAGCCGAGCGTGGCGTCGGCGTCGACCGGCTTGCCGAACAGATAGCCTTGCCCGCCGGCACAGCCGAACTGGACCAGGCGATCGGCCTGCGCTTCCTGCTCGATGCCTTCGGCGACGACGTCCATGCCGAGCCCCTCGCACATTGCGAGAATGGCGCGGATGATGTGTTCCGAGGGACGGTCGTCGAGAATGGAGGAGACGAAGGCGCGATCGATCTTGAGCTTGTCGAAATGGAATTCGCGCAGACGGCCGAGCGAGGACTGGCCGGTGCCGAAATCGTCGAGCGAGACGCGGATGCCGACGCGGCGCAGATCCTCGACGATCTGCGCGGCAGAGGCTGGGTCGTTCATCAGGCCGGTCTCGGTGATCTCGATCTCCAGCCGCCGCGGATCGAACCCGGTGCGATCGAGGATCGCCAGTATGTGCAGGCCGGTGTTCTGGTCGACGAGCTGCGATGGCGACAGGTTGAAGGACAGGAACAGGTCCTTCGGCCAGCTTCTGGCGGCCTCGGTCGCCTTGCGCAGCACCAGCTGCGACAACGGGCCGATGATGCCACGCTCCTCGGCGATGGGAATGAAGACAGTCGGCGGCACCGAGCCCAGGTCGCGATCTGTCCAGCGCGCCAGCGTCTCGAAGCCGATGGTGCGGCGCGTGGCGAGATCGACGATGGGCTGGAAATGCGGCTCCACCTCGCCGGCCGAGACAGCCCGGCGCAGCGCCTGTTCGATGCGGGTGACGCGCTTGGCCGCCTCTTCCATCTCACGGGTGTAGACGACGACGCGGCCACGGCCGGAACGCTTGGCGTGATAGAGCGCCGTCTCGGCCTTGTTGATGAGGATTTCCGTGGTCTCGTCGCCCGAATAGAACAGCGAGCAGCCGACCGAGGCCGAAAGCCTGGCGGTGCGTTCGCCGACATCATAGGGCGCCGACAGGATCTCGATCAGCATGCGCGACTTTTCGGCCGCCGCCTCCTCGCTGAACACCAGGGGATAGAGAAAAGCGAATTCGTCGGCGCCGATGCGACAGACCGTGGAATGGCCGTCCATCGAGGCGCGCAGCCGCATCGCCACCTGGATCAGGATGTCGTCTCCGGCCTTGTGGCCGAACAGATCGTTGATCGGCTTGAAGCCGTCGAGGTCGAGAATGCCGACGGTAAAGGGCGCGGGATCGTCGGCACGGTCGGCGATCAGGCGATCGACCTTGTCGAAGAAGCGGCGATGGTTGCCAAGCCCGGTCAACGGATCTGTGAATGCCAGATCCGTGCTCTCCCTGTTTGCCTGACCGGTGCCAAACGAAGTTTGCATCGGTGTCCCTGTTTTGTGACGTCGGAATTTATTTTCAGACTGGCAGCAAACCCTTTAGGAAACGTATCGCGAAATCGATTTTCCAGGGGCAACCGCGACTGTTTCGAAGGATCGATGAAAGCAGCGCATTCGGGTGTCGGATGCCGATCCCAGGAATGTCGCGATTGGCAGACGGGCAGTGAGCCTGTACAGGCAAGACAGTCGTCCATCCTAGCCGCCGGAGACCCGCCATGAAGCTGAAAATCGCCGTCCAGATGGACCACATCTCCACCGTGTCGATCGCCGGCGACACCTCGTTCGCGCTGTCGCTGGAAGCGCAGCGGCGCGGCCATGAGCTGTTCCACTACACGCCGGATCGGCTCTCGTTGCGCGACGGCAAGGTGTTTGCCCGCATCGAGGAAATGCAGGTGCGCGACGAGAAGGGCAGCCACTATTCGCTGGGCGAGAAGGTGCGTACCGACCTGTCGGAGATGGATGTGGTCCTGCTGCGCCAGGATCCGCCCTTCGACATGAACTACATCACCACCACGCACATCCTGGAGCGCATCCATCCGAAAACGCTCGTGGTCAACGACCCGGCCTGGGTGCGCAACAGCCCGGAAAAGATCTTCGTCACCGAATTTGCCGACCTGATGCCGGACACGCTGATCACCAAGGATCCGCTCGAAGTTGCCGCCTTCCGCAAGGAGTTCGGCGACATCATCGTCAAGCCGCTCTACGGCAATGGCGGCGCCGGCATCTTCCATCTGCTCGAGGGCGACCGCAACCTTGCCTCGCTGCTGGAAATGTTCGGCCAGATGTTCCGCGAACCCTATATCGTGCAGCGCTATCTCAAGGACGTGCGCAAGGGCGACAAGCGCATCATCCTGATCGACGGCGAGCCGGTCGGCGCCATCAACCGGGTGCCGGCCGAACATGATTCCCGCTCCAACATGCATGTTGGCGGCCGCGCCGAAAAGACCGAACTGACGGAGCGCGAGCGCGAAATCTGCGCCCGCATCGGCCCATCGCTGAAGGAGCGCGGCTTCATCCTGGTCGGCATCGACGTGATCGGCGACTATATGACCGAGATCAACGTGACCTCGCCGACCGGCGTGCGCGAAGTCAAACGCTTCGGCGGCGCCGACATTGCAAGCCTGTTCTGGGACGCGGTCGAGGGAAAGCGCGCGTAAGCCGTTTTCATTTTGTCTTAACCATGTTCCGTTTTTGCAACCACGCTCGCTTCCACTGCAACCCCAGCGGTCATGCGTTCCCGTAATGTTCTTGATTTGACCGTTGAAGTGTGATTGTCTGCCCGAGGGGCCGTTCCTGGCCTGAACGCAGGGCTGGGGCCAGCCTGAATTGGGGTTGCACGATGGTGGCGCGGGTTCGCACGGTGGCTTTCCAGGGCATCGAGGCCGTGCCGGTCGACGTGCAGGTGATGATCGCGCCCGGCAAGGTCAACATGCACATCGTCGGCCTCGGCGACAAGGCGGTGGCCGAAAGCCGCGAGCGGGTGCAGGCCGCACTGCATGCTTCCGGCCTGTCGATGCCGTCGAAGAAGGTGACTGTCAATCTGGCGCCGGCCGACCTGCCGAAGGAAGGCAGTCATTACGACCTGCCGATCGCGCTTGGCCTGATGGCTGCCCTTGGCGCCATTCCGGGCGACATGCTGGCCGGCTATGTCGTGCTTGGAGAATTGTCGCTCGACGGCACGATTGCCGCGGTCGCCGGCGCCTTGCCGGCGGCTATCGCCGCCAATGCGGAAGGCAAGGGCCTGATCTGTCCGTTCGCCTGCGGACCGGAGGCGGCCTGGGCTGGAAAGGATTTCGACATTCTGGCGCCGCGCAGCCTGATCGCCATCGCCAACCATTTCCGCGGCACGCAGGTGCTGTCGCGCCCCGAGGCCGGCATCCATGCCGCCGCTCTGGATTTGCCTGACCTCGCCGACATCAAGGGCCAGGAGACCGCCAAGCGGGCGCTGGAAGTGGCCGCCGCCGGTGGGCATAATCTGCTCATGATCGGACCCCCGGGATCCGGCAAATCGATGCTGGCGCAGCGGCTGCCGTCGATCCTGCCGCCGCTGGCGCCGAAGGAGCTTCTGGAAGTCTCGATGATCGCCTCGGTGGCGGGAGAGCTCGGCGAAGGCAAATTGACCGACCGGCGGCCGTTCCGCGCACCGCACCACTCGGCCTCGATGGCGGCGATGGTCGGCGGCGGCATCCGCGCGCGGCCGGGCGAGGTGTCGCTGGCCCATCACGGCGTGCTGTTCCTCGACGAGTTTCCCGAGTTCACGCCGCAGACGCTCGATGCGCTACGCCAGCCGCTGGAAACCGGCGACTGCATGATCGCGCGCGCCAACCATCGCGTCACCTATCCGGCGCGCATCCAGCTGGTCGCGGCGATGAACCCATGCCGATGCGGCATGGCCGGCGAGCCGGGCTATCGCTGCCTGCGCGGCGAGCGCTGCCGCACCGACTACCAGGCGCGCATTTCGGGCCCGCTACTCGACCGCATCGATCTCAGGATCGAGGTGCCGGCGGTGTCGGCCAGCGACTTGATCCGGCCCGACCGGGCGGAGAAAAGTGCCGATGTGGCGCTGCGTGTGGCACGCGCCCGCACCATCCAGCGCGAGCGGTTCGAACGGCTCGGCGCTACCCGAGCCACCACCAACGCGCATTGCGCACCCTCGGTGATCGAGGAGATCGCCATGCCGGACGCCGCCGGCCTGTCGCTGCTCAAGGACGCCAGCGAAAAGCTCGCCTTTTCGGCGCGGGCCTATCATCGCGTGCTGAAGGTGGCGCGAACGCTCGCTGATCTCGACGCAAGCGAAACCGTCGGCCGAATCCATCTGGCCGAAGCGATCTCCTACCGCATGAGCTCGGAGCGGATGGCGCAGGCGGCGTAGGTCCGCCGACAAGCCGGCCTCGCCACATTGCATTCCGCGATCACGCCATAACCCGGCCTCCGCGAATCGATCATCTCCACGGTGGCGGACCTGATTGTCCGCTTGGCCGGCGTCCTCACCACCCAACGGCCCCCACCGACCGGACGCCGGCCATTTTCTTCCTCTTCCAGAAAGCGTGGATGTCATCGGCGTCGGACCAAGGTCTTGGCCTCCGCATTGACATTCCTTATTTAGACAATGCGAATATGGTGTGGCCGGGGAGCCCGCTATGTTCATTGACTACTACGAAGTTTTGGAAGTCAGCCCGAACGCCAATTCGGAAACGCTGGAGCGCATATTTCGCTATTTTGCGATGCGCTATCATCCAGACAATCGCGAAACCGGCGATGAAGCCCGTTTCAGTGAAATCGTGGAAGCCCACAATACGCTCAAGGATCCGGTCAAACGCGCACAATACGACATCGCGTACAGGGACCATGCCGGCCTTCGCCGTCAATTGACCGAGGAAGCCAGCAACACCAAAGGCATCGAGCGTGACGTCGTGATCCAGGCCAGGCTGCTGTCGCTGCTTTACGCGAAGCGCCGGCACGACGTCGGCAATCCCGGGATCGGAGATGTGGAGCTCGAACGCCTGTCAGACTGTCCGCGAGAGCATCTCGAGTTTCATCTCTGGTATCTGAAAGCGAAGGGCTGGATAGCAAGAGTGGAAAACGGGACGATCGCGATTACGGTGGAAGGCGTCGATCGGGTCAACTCCGAACACCGTCGCGATCCCACCATCCGGCTCCTGGACCATACAGCTCCCTGACGCCTCACCCCGGAGAAAGCAGGCCGAAAACCCGCCGCCCATACACGACACTGGCCTCTTCAGCTCTGCTGCGCCTTCAGTTCCAGCCGCCGCGCGTGCAGCACCGGCTCGGTGTAGCCATTGGGCTGGACGCGGCCCTTGAAGACCAGGTCACAAGCGGCCTGGAAGGCTATCGACTTGTCAAAGTCGGCCGCCATCGGCTGGTAGAGTGGGTCTCCCGCGTTCTGGCGGTCGACGATGTCAGCCATGCGCTTCATCGTCGCCATCACCTGGTGCTCGCTGCACACGCCGTGGTGCAGCCAGTTGGCGATGTGCTGTGAGGATATACGCAGCGTGGCGCGGTCTTCCATCAGGCCGACATCGTTGATGTCAGGCACTTTCGAGCAGCCGACGCCCTGGTCGATCCAGCGTACGACATAGCCAAGAATGCCCTGCGCGTTGTTGTCGAGTTCCTTCTGGATGTCCTCGGGCGACCAGTTCGGCCGCACGGCAACGGGCACCGACAGGATGTCGTCGAGCTTCGCCTTGGGCCGGTTCTTCAGCGTCGCCTGCACGGCGTGGACGTCGACCTTGTGATAGTGCGTGGCATGCAGCGTCGCCGCCGTTGGCGACGGCACCCAGGCAGTGTTGGCGCCGGCCTTGGGGTGGGCGATCTTCTGTTCCAGCATCGCCGCCATCAAATC
This sequence comes from Mesorhizobium sp. M7A.F.Ca.MR.362.00.0.0, assembly GCF_004023175.1. Classification (NCBI taxonomy): domain Bacteria; kingdom Pseudomonadati; phylum Pseudomonadota; class Alphaproteobacteria; order Hyphomicrobiales; family Phyllobacteriaceae; genus Mesorhizobium; species Mesorhizobium sp. M7A.F.Ca.MR.362.00.0.0. Next base: position 11,982 of record NZ_RZTF01000047.1, on the reverse strand, counting down.
CGGCATCGCCCACATGCCCTTGCCGATCTGGGCGTGGCCGGCCAAGCCGCATTCCAGCCCGATGTCGACATTCCACGCCTCGTAGGCGGAAATCCAGGCGGCCTGCTTCATGTCCCCCTTGCGGATCATCGGGCCGGCTTCCATCGAGGTATGAATCTCGTCGCCGGTGCGGTCGAGGAAGCCGGTGTTGATGAACACGACGCGCGCTTTTGCGGCGCGGATCGCCTCCTTGAGGTTGACGGTGGTGCGCCGCTCCTCATCCATAATGCCCATCTTGATGGTATTCCTGGCCATACCGAGCAGCGCTTCGACGCGGTCGAAGATCTCGACGGCGAAAGCGACTTCGTCGGGCCCATGCATCTTGGGTTTCACGACATACATCGAGCCCGCGCGGGAGTTGGCGCGGCGGCCGTTCGGCCCTACATCGTGCAGCGCGATCAGCGCCGTCATCGCCGCATCGAGGATGCCTTCCGGAACCTCGTTGCCGTCGCGATCCAGTATCGCCGGGTTGGTCATCAGGTGGCCGACATTCCTGACCAGCATCAGCGAGCGGCCGGGCACGGTCAGCGTGCCGCCGGCGGGCGCGGTGTAGGAGCGGTCAGGATTGAGCTTGCGGACAAAGCTCTTGCCGCCCTTGGTGATCTCTTCCGCCAAATCGCCCTTCATCAGGCCGAGCCAGTTGCGGTAGATGACGACCTTGTCTGGCGCATCCACCGCCGCGACCGAATCCTCGCAGTCCTGGATGGTGGTCAGCGCCGATTCCAGGATGACATCGGCGATGCCAGCCGGATCGGTGCGGCCGATCTGGTTGTTGCGGTCGATCGCGATCTCGATGTGCAGGCCGTTGCGCACCAGCAGCACCGCATCGGGATTGGCCGCGTCGCCACGGTAGCCGACGAATTGCTTCGGGTTGGCCAGCGTGGTCGAGCCTGCACCGGCGCTCAGCCGCAAGGCGCCTTGCGCCAGCGACAGACCGTTGACCCCGGCCCATTTCCCCGAGGTGAGCGGGGCAGCCTCGTCGAGAAAGGTCTTCGTCCAGGCGACGACCTTGGCGCCGCGCGCCGGATTGAAGGCTTTGCCCTTTTCGGCGCCATCCGTTTCGGGGATGGCATCGGTGCCGTAGAGCGCATCGTAGAGCGACCCCCAGCGCGCATTGGCGGCGTTGAGCGCATAGCGCGCATTCATCACCGGCACGACCAGCTGCGGTCCGGCAACATCAGCAATTTCGGGGTCGACATTGTCGGTCGATACGCTGAAGGCCGGGCCTTCGGGAACGAGATAGCCGATTTCTTTCAGGAAGCCCTTGTAGGCCTCCATGTCGACCGGCGCGCCATGCTCGCGATACCAGCCGTCTATCTGTTCCTGGATGGCGTCGCGCTTTGCCAGCAGCGCCCGGTTCTTCGGCGCCAAATCATGGATGATGGCCGAAAAACCGTTCCAGAAGGCGTCCGCTTCGACGCCCGTGCCCGGCAGCGCTTCCCTGGCCACGAACTCATGCAGCTCGCGGGCAATCCGCAATCCGGCGATCTCGATGCGGTCGGTCATCAGGCTACTCCAGATGAAAGGCTTTGCGGGCCTTTGGCATGTCAGGTTTGCCGGGTCAATTCAGCTTAGGGTGAAGGTGGCGTATTTCGCCGCCCCGCTCAAACCGCAATCCTTGGCCTTCCCGAGGCCACCGCCACCACATGCGCCTCGATGAACATGCGCTGGGCTTCGACGGTCGAGACCCGGAATTCGGTGGCGACGTCGATCTCGGCGCTGTCGGTGCCGGCCTCCATAGCGCGCTCCGCGACGATGGCGCGGACATCGGCCTCGGCCGCCGCGATAGCCGTCGCCTCGTCGAGGAAATCGCGCACGGTCTCGCCCGAGGCGAGACGAAACAGCCCTTCTATGGGCTGGCTGACCCGCGCCTCGGCCGAAACCCTGACCTGGCCGACGACGGCGCCAAGCGCGTTGGCGACATCGGTATCCCTGGGCACCACGCAGTCATTGCCGATCAGCGGCGGCAGCCCGGCATAATGCAGCGGCGCCGAGGCGCCGAGGCCGATGACCGGGCGGTCGAGCGCAACGCTCAGGCGGGCGATGCCGGGATGCGCGTCGACCGCGCGCTGCACCAGGGCGTGCGCCACCGTCGACGCCCCATCGAGCCCATCCTCGGCAAAGGCGGTCTCGAGGATGTATTCGGCCGACCAGCGGGTCAGCGTCACCAGCACCCGCTCCGAGATCGCTTCCGGCGAGGCGGCGATGTACTGGCCACGGCCGTCACGCTTGCGGGCGAACAATTCGGCGCCGAGGCGCGCGGCGATGGGATCCCAGTTCGCCTGCTTGCCCAGCACATGGGCGGCGTCCGACGGGGTGAAGCCGGCGACATGCACCAGCCCGCGCGACACCAGCCGGTTCAGCGTCGCGTTCTGCGCGTTGGAACTCAAAAGCCTGTCGACGGCGAGCGGCACGGCACCGATCAGCTCGTAGAGCCTGGCTTCGGCGCCGGTCAGGCCGGCGGCGAGCCGGTCCGGCACGCCGGTGCGCACCGCGAAGCGGCCGTCCATGCGGCCGGGATTGGGCGCCCGCAGCTGGCGTTCGAGTTCGGAGGTGACAGCTATACCGTGCGCCATGCCGGCCAGCGCCAACGGCACCAGGCGGCGCGGCCCGAGCAGGATCTTCGGGTTGAGCGCGCCATCTTCCAGCGCCACTTCGG
>NZ_RZTF01000047.1:8219-9274 GCF_004023175.1 Mesorhizobium sp. M7A.F.Ca.MR.362.00.0.0 | reverse complement strand
CACTTCGGAATCGCCGCCGAGGCCGAAGGTGCGCATGGCGACGGCCTCGACCATGGTGCGGAAGCCGCCGACGGTGGCGCCTTCCGGATCGAGCCTGGGACGGCCGCCGTCGAGCACGGCGACGTCGGTGGTGGTGCCGCCGATGTCGGACACCACAGCATTGTCGAGCCCGGTCATGTGGCGGGCGCCGACCAGGCTGGCGGCCGGGCCGGACAGGATGGTCTCGATCGGTCGCTGGCGGGCAAAAGCGGCCGAAACCAGCGCGCCATCGCCGCGCACCACCATCAGCGGTGCCGCGATGTTGCGTTCTCCAAGAAAACCTTCGGTTGCCGCCACCAGGCGGTCGATCATCGAGATCAGCCTGGCGTTGAGCAAAGTGGTCAGCGCCCGGCGCGGGCCGCCGAGCTTGGCCGACAACTCGTGGCTCGATGTGACCGGCAGGCCTGTCTTCTCGCGGATCAGCTCGCGGGCGGCGATCTCATGCGCCGGATTGCGGGTGGCAAAATAGGCGCAGACGGCAAAACCGGACACCGACGCGCCGAGTTCCGGCAGCATCGCTTCCAGCCCAGAGAGGTCGAGCCTGGCGGCATTGCCGTGCACGTCGTGGCCGCCCGGACAAAAAACCACCGGATCGGTGCCCAGCGCGGCCTTCAGCCCGTCGCGGGCGAGGTCGCCCTCGGAAAAGCCGATCATCACCAGCGCGACACGGCCGCCTTGGCCCTCGACCAGCGCGTTGGTGGCAAGCGTCGTCGACATCGAGACCAGCTTGATATGAGCCGGATCGGTTCCGGCTTTCTGCAGCACCGCATCGACGGCACCGGAAATGCCGACGGCCAGATCATGCCTTGTGGTCAGCGCCTTGGCCTTGGCCAACACCTTGCCCTTGTTCGGCCCTTCTTGCGGGCCTTCCGTTTCAGACCACAGCACGGCATCGGTATAGGTGCCGCCGGTGTCGATCCCGAGGAACAGCGGCTTTGGCTTGGTCTTGGCAGTCATTTTTGGCGGCGGTCCGGGTGGCAATTTATTTGTCCCTGCCCTTAGCCGATACGGAGCGG
>NZ_RZTF01000047.1:6937-8211 GCF_004023175.1 Mesorhizobium sp. M7A.F.Ca.MR.362.00.0.0 | reverse complement strand
CCCCCCTCGAGGGGGAGATGTCGCCAAAGGCGACAGAGGGGGTCGGCACGACTGGATGCGACTTCATACGAGGCGAAAGAGGAAGCCAGCGCTCTACGCGAGACGACCCCCTCTGGCCTGCCGGCCATCTCCCCCTCAAGGAGGGAGATCGCAGCTACCCCACAAACCCCACCTTCTTGTGCGTCCCATCGCAGAACGGTTTGTTGGCGGAATGGCCGCAGCGGCAGAGGAAGGCGCGTTGCGTACGGTCGACCGTATGGCCGGTTCCGGTGACGATCTCGAGATTGCCCTCAAGCTTGAGCGGGCCATTGGTGGTCGGCGTCACTTTCAGCGGACCATTCCTCGTTTCGAGCGCCGGCGTGTCCTTCAGCGGCGGCTCGCCGGTGGCGGCAAAACCGGACTTGTTGTGGCTGCCGTCGCAGAACGGCTTGTTCTCCGAAGCGCCGCAGCGGCAGAGCGTGGCACGATAAAAAGTCTCGCCGTCGAGCACGATCTCGGCGTGTACCGCCAGCGGGCCGTTTTCCCGCAGCCGCACCGTGTTGACCACCGGTGATTGCTCCTGCGGCCCGCCATCCTTCCTGACATAGGTGATGGCGCCCGACGGGCAGCTTTCGGCGATGGCGACGATCTTCTCGACGCTGGCCGCTTCGGGATGGATCCATTGGCCCGGCGCGTTGGGCACGAAGACATGCGGATCGCCAAGCACGCAGTTGCGCGAATGGATGCAGCGCTTGCCGGAAAACCCGACATCGATCTTGTCGCTTTCGACCATGCCGGCCATAGCTGGGCTCCTTTTGCCTGAAGCACGTCGCGTCTGAACAGTTCGAGGCGGCGCGCGCTGGGTATTTGCACAGGCTATGGCTCCGGCCCGAAGACCGTCAAGCTGGCAAACCGGTCAGGGGACCAGCTCGATCTCCTCGGTCTCGCCGCCGCTACAGGTGTAGCAGCAATCCTCGCATTTTTCCGTGTTGCCGGGACCGACGCCCCAATAGGTGCCCTCGTCGCCATCGACCCAGGCGCCGTAGCAGATCGATTCGCCCGCGTTGCAGGATATCGGCAGCTGCTTGGTCTCGCCGTCGTCGAGGAAATAGTCCTTGTCCTCGCCCGGCCAGACATAGTCGCGATCCTGGCTGTAGAGCTCGACGCGCATGGCGTTCGGGTGGCTGTTCTTGATGGCGAAGGTGACATCGTCGGCTTGCGCCGCCGACGCAACCAGCATGACGAAGGACAGCGCGGCCAGCATGCGGCGCGCATAGGCATGAAACATGATAACC
>NZ_RZTF01000047.1:0-6927 GCF_004023175.1 Mesorhizobium sp. M7A.F.Ca.MR.362.00.0.0 | reverse complement strand
ATGATAACCCCCGAATATGCGGCCCACCCGGCCGCGGGGCGACCATTGCATGCAGCGCTGAATCGCGGAAGTGGACCGGACGAAGCGATCCCTGACTTAATTTGGGTCCAACGACACTTCCGCGCTCTACGGCACCAGATCGATCGTCTCGGTCGAGTGTTCCACGCAGATGAAGCAGCAGGTGTCGCAGGGCTGGTCATTGTCCGGCCCGACGCCGGCCGAGAGGCTGTCGTTGCCGTCGGCCCAGGCGCCATAGCAGATTTGTTCGCCCTGATTGCAGGACAGCGGCACGGATTTCTGCGACTCGGGTTCGATCAGGAACACCTTGTCATTGCCCGGCCAGACCGTCTCACGGTCGCGGCTGAACAGCTCGACCGCGACAGATTCCTTGCGCAGGTTCTTCACGAAGAAGGCCATGTCGGCGGCCTGCGCAGAGGCGGTGAAGACCAGCGCCGCCAGTGCAACCATACGAAACAGCGTCACGGCCTGGATCTCCCGAATCATCGCGGCAGAATCGCATGCCTGCCCGTAACTAGGAAGGCGCGGAACCCTGCGTTGCGATGTCATGCCCCAGCCGCACCGTTTCATGCACCAGAAGGTCGAGATCCTCGCGCCGTGTGCGATGATTGGTGATCGCCACGCGCAACCAGTGCTCGCCATGCACCGTGGTGTCCGAAAGGGCCGCAATGCCCTGTTCCTGCAGCCGCAGCATGACCTCCGTGTTGAGCGTCTTCAGAGCCTCGCCTGTCAGACCGGGCTGATAGCGGAAGCAGACGATGTTGACGGTCGGCGATGCCGCCAGCTGCAATTGTGGCGCGGCCTCGATCAAGCCGGCAAGATAGACAGCCTGGGCAATGTTCTGGTCGATCAGGCGGCCGAATTTCTCGACGCCGTGCTCCTTCAGCGCCATCCACACCTTCAGCGCGCGAAAACCGCGCGACGTCTGCAGGCCGTAATCATGCAGCCATTCGCCGGAAGCAAGGCCGCGCGGCGTCGATTCGAGATATTCCGGCGTCACCGCGAAGGTCCGGCGATGCGCCGCGGCATCCCTGACCAGGGCGCAGCCGACCTCAAATGGGGCGTGCAGCCATTTGTGGGGATCGAGCGCGACCGAATCCGCCCGTTCGATGCCGGCGACGCGATGCGCGTTTTCAGGCGCAATGGCGATCAGCGCGCCGATGCAGCCGTCGACATGGAACCAGAGGCCTTCCTCATGTGCCAGCTTCGCAAGCGCCTGCAAATCGTCGATCGCCCCGGTGTTGACGGTGCCGGCCGTACCGATGACGCAGGCCGGCTTGAACCCTGCCGCGCGGTCTTCGGTGATCGCCGCACGCAAGGCAGCGATATCGATGCGCCGCCCGCTATCGGTCGGGATGCGGCGCAGTGCCCGGTTGCCGAGGCCGAGTGCCTCCATCGCCTTGCGGTGGCACGAGTGTATCTGCTCCGAGCCGTAGAAGCGCAGCGGCTTCTCGATGGCAGCAACGCCATGCTCGCGCACGTCGATGCCGGCCTTGACGTTGCGCGCCACGGTCAGCCCTATGATGTTGGCCATCGAGCCGCCGCTGACCAGCGTGCCGCCGGCAGAAGCCGGAAAGCCCAGCATCTCCTTGCACCAGTTCACCACCTGGCTGTCCATCAGCCCGGCGGCGTGGTTGCCGCCGCCGAGGTTCGAGCCCTGGATTGCCGCCAGGAAATCGCCGAGCGCCCCGGTGAAGTTGCTCGACCCCATGTACCAGGACCAGAAGCGCGGATGGATGTTGCCCATCGGATAGGACATCACCGTGCGCGAGACCTCGCCATAGACGGCGGCAAGCGGTGCCGGCGAACGCGGCAGCGGTGCCGCGAAGGCCTCTCTCACATCGGCCGGCATCTCCCGCCAGACCGGGCGGTCGCGCACATCGCGGAGATAATCGACCGCATCGTCGATGACGCGGTGCGACAGGGCCTGCACATCGGCCCAGTCCAGGGGATCGAGCGTTTCCTCGGCCACCAGGCCGAGGTTTTCTTGCATGGCGTCCATACCAGATCTCCCGTCAAGTCGCCGGGAACTGGCAGCCGGGCGTCGAGCGCGACAGGGCGGCCTCCTCGGCATCCATCTCGGCCTCGATGCCATCGAACAGCGGCGTCGACATGTAGCGCTCGCCGGTGTCGGGCAGCATGCACAGGATCACCGCGCCGGCCGGCGCCTTCTCCGCGACCTGCCGTGCCACGGCGAAGGTGGCGCCGCCGGAAATGCCGGTGAAGATGCCCTCTTTCCGCGCCAGTTCCCTGGCCCATTTGATGCCCTCGGGCCCGGCGATCGGCATCACCTCGTCATAGAGGCTAGTGTCGATCGCCTCCTGCAGCACGTTGGGGATGAAGTCCGGCGTCCAGCCCTGGATCGGGTGCGGCTCGAAGGCCGGATGGCTGGCGGCGGGGGCACCATCGGCGCCGCGCTGCTGGACCTTGCCGCTGCCGATGAGCTGCGCGTTGGCCGGCTCGGAGAGCACGATGCGGGTTTCCGGGCGCTCGCGGCGCAGCACGCGCGCCACGCCTACCACCGTGCCGCCGGTGCCATAGCCGGTGACGAAGCAATCTAGCCGCGAGCCGGCGAAATCATTGACGATCTCGCGCGCCGTCGTCGCCTCGTGGATGGCGGCATTGGCGGCCGTCTCGAACTGGCGGGCGAGGAACCAGCCATTGGCCTCGGCCAGTTCCACCGCCTTCTTGTACATGCCGAAACCTTTTTCGGCGCGCGGCGTCAGCACCACCTTGGCGCCCAGCATGCGCATCAGCTTGCGGCGCTCGACCGAAAAACTGTCGGCCATGGTGACGACCAGCGGATAACCCTTCTGCGCGCACACCATGGCGAGGCCGATGCCGGTGTTGCCGCTGGTCGCCTCGACCACCGTCTGGCCCGGCTTCAGCGCACCGCTGCGCTCGCCCTCCTCGATGATGTTGAGCGCCAGCCGGTCCTTCACCGAGGCGCCGGGATTGAAGTACTCGGCCTTGACGTAGATCGTCGCGTGGGCCGGTCCGAGATTGTTGATGCGCACCACCGGCGTGTCGCCGACGGTGTCGAGAATGCTGTCGAACAAGCGGCCGCGCCCGGCCGTGGTTCTGATCTTCTGCTGCTGCAACATCTTGGTCTCCTTGATTGTCATCGCGTTTGTCTTCACGGGTCGGTTACAAACCGGCGGGTTGGGCGGCGAGGTTTGGTGACCTTGCCGCGCTAGGACTGACATGCCGCACAGCGGCAATGGCTGTATCCGGCGCTGAGATCCGCTGCCGGATGCGCCGTGTCGTGTTTGGTGATACAGGAGAGGCCGACAGGCCAGCGTGGGAGCAGGCGTGGAAACGCACGTGGAATCCAGCCGATCGAGGCCGGACGGCGACATGCCGGTCCTTTCCGTGCGCCTGCTCGGACCGCTGGCGATCTCCCGCAATGATGTGCCGGTTACGTTGCCGTCGTCACGCAAGCTGCGCGCTCTGTTGGCCTATCTGGCGCTGGCGCCGCATCCTGTCAGCCGCAGCCGTCTGTGCGAGTTGCTGTGGGATGTGCCGAACGATCCAAGGGGCGAGCTGCGCTGGTGCCTGAGCAAGCTGCGCGGCGCACTCGACGCGCCGGGCCGACACCGGGTCGTGACACAGGGCGACACGGTAGCACTCGATCTGAGCGACTGCCTGGTCGATGCGCTGGAGGTGAGCAAGGCCGCCTCGCAAGGGCTGGGCAGCCTTGATGTCGACCGCTTGCGGGCGCTGGCCAAACTGTTTGCCGGCGATTTCCTCGACGGGCTGGAGCTCGAGCGCAGCCCGCATTTCAACAGCTGGCTGATCGCGCAGCGCCGCCGCTTCAGCGCTTGCCATGCCGCCGTGCTGGAACGGCTTGTCGCGAGCCTGCCGGCGCATAGTGACGAGGCGATCGCCCATCTCGACACATGGGTGGAACTGGCGCCGTTCGACACGCGCGGACATCTGGCGTTGCTGTCCAATCTGGCAGGGCGCGGCGAGGCCGGCGCGGCAGAGCAGCACCTGGCTTCGGCGGAGCGATTATTCCGGTCGGAGGAGCTCGATTTCGCACCGCTTCGCGCGGCCTGGCAGGCGATCCGTGAACAACGGCCCGGGTCCTCGCCACGGACACAGGCGGCCTGCCTGTCCACGCTATCGCCACTGGTGGCCACCATGCCCGCCGCACCCGGTCCGGTCGAGCCCAGCCACGCTTCGCTGGCGGTGATGCCGTTTGTCGAGGAGAGCGGCGGCACGCGCGGCGGATTGGCCGACGGTTTCACCCACGACATCATCACCCGCCTGGCCAAGCTCAGGGATTTCTTCGTCATCGCGCGCGGATCGGTGTTTGCGCTGGCAGAGCAGAACATCGCGCCCGAGGATGCCGGCCGGCGGCTGGTCGACTATGTCGCCACCGGCACGGTGCGCAGCCCGTCCGGCCGCCTCATCGTCGGCGTCGAACTAATCGAGGTGCGCAGCGCCAGGATCGTCTGGGCCGAGACCTTCGAGCGCAGGCCCGATGACATCTTTTCCGTGCTCGACGACATCGGCAACAGTATCGTCTCCTCGATCTCGGCCGAGATCGAAACCGTCGAGCGCAACCGCGCCATGCTGAAGGCGCCCAACTCGCTCAACGCCTGGGAAGCCTACCATCGCGGCCTCTGGCACATGTACCGCTTCACCCAGGCGGAAAACGAGCAGGCGCGGCATTTCTTTGCCCAGGCCTTGCATCTCGACCCGACCTTTGCCCGCGCCTATGCCGGCCTGTCCTTCACCCACTGGCAGAACGCTTTCCAGCGCTGGGGCGACCGCGACCGCGAAAGCGCGCTGGCCTTCGAGAGCGCCGGACACAGCCTGCTGGTCGACGACCACAATCCGGCCGCGCATTGGGCGATGGGCCGGGCGCTGTGGCTGCGCGGCGAGCAGGACGGCTCGCTGCTCGAACTCGAGCGGGCGGTCGATCTCAGCCCCAACTTCGCGCTCGGCCACTACGCGCTGTCCTTCGTGCATTCGCAGTCAGGCGACCCGCGAGCGGCGATAGGCTCTTCGGATCATTCGCGCCATCTCAGCCCGTTCGACCCGCTGCTGTTCGGCATGCTGGGCGCACGCGCCATGGCGCATGTCCGGCTCGGCCAGTTCGAGGAAGCGGCCGAATGGGCGCTGAAGGCGGCGGCGCGGCCCAACGCCCACGCCATCATACTGGCGATCGCCGCGCACTGCCTGGCGCTGGCCGGACGGCTCGACGAGGCGCGCGGCTTCGCCGCCGCCATTCGCAAGACAAGGCCGGACTATTGCGCCGACGATTTCATCGGCACCTTCCGCTTCGAGCCGGACGCCGTGGCGCTGTTCCGGCAGGGCGCCAGGCTTATCGGGCTGAACTGAAGCCCGGCATCGCCATCTCTGGGATCGCCTGGGAATTTCGCCTCAATTCCGCTGGGTTAACGAAGTCGGAAGGAGTTGTTTAACCGTTTGCGGCTATGTCACCGCGTGGGGGACCGACAAAGTGAGTATGATGAGCAACAGCCCCGACAAGCGCAATGAATGGCGCGCCATCTTTTACGTGCAAGCTCGCGTTGCCATCCTGTTTGTCCCGGTGGTTGCCAGCCTGCTGATCATAGCGGCGCTTGCCGGCAACGAACGCAAATCCGTTCCCAGCATGATCGACCCGACCGTCACCGGCTCCGTGCGGTAGACCGGCGGTCATCGGCTCTTCGAGATGCTGTCGGAGGCGGGCGCCTGGCGTGCGCTATCGGCGGTTTTCATTTGGCGCTAAAATCATCCGATGGCACTGAATGAGTGGGCCCGAACGATCAAGCGCGATGTGCATGCGCTCTACCTCGCCGCTCGCGATCCCCGAACGCCCTGGTACGCCAAGGCGCTTGCCGTGTGTGTTGCAAGCTATGCCTTGTCGCCAATCGACCTGATCCCCGATTTCATTCCGGTGATCGGCTATCTCGACGACGTCATCCTTGTCCCTTTGGGCGTCCTTGCCGTGGTCAGGATGATACCGCCCGAGGTGATGGCGGAACACAGAAAGACCGCCGCGCTGGCCGCCGACAGGCCGGTGAGCCGCTACGCGGCGGTGATCATTGTTTGTATCTGGACTGCCTCGATCGTGCTGGCCGGGTGGCTGGGATATCTGTATTTCGCCGACTGACTGCCAGGCCGTTCAGCAGGGGAAACCGCCGCCAATGAAGCCCGGACGGATCGCGCTTTTCTCGGGATTCCGTCGCCATGCGGCGCCGCTCAAACAAAGCGCGGGATCGGGCCGTTCTGCGGGGTCACGTCGTCGCCGAGGTCGACAAACACCTCGTCGACATAGCACCATGCCCAGCCTTCCGGCGGATCGTAGCCCTCGATGATCGGATGCTTGGTGGCGTGGAAATGCCTGGTGGCGTGGCGGTTGGGCGAGTCGTCGCAGCAGCCGACATGGCCGCAGGTGCGGCAGAGCCGCAAATGCACCCATTGCGACCCGCTCTTCAGGCACTCCTCGCAGCCGAGCGCGCTCGGCGTCACCTTGCTGATGTCGCGCGTATGTCTGCATTCATCCATCATGGTCTCCCGGCCATTCGAGGTGTGTCGGCGTTGCCGCGCGCGAGATATGCATGCAATGCCGCGACCACCTGGGCGCCTTCGCCGACAGCCGCCGCGACGCGTTTGACCGAACCGGCGCGGACATCGCCGATGGCGAACACGCCGCTGCGGCTGGTCTCCATCTGCGCCGATCCCAGCTCCGATCCGGTGCGCACGAACCCCCTGGCGTCCAGCGCCACATCGCAATTCGCCAGCCAATCGGTGTTCGGGTCGGCGCCGATGAAGAGAAAGAGATGGCGGATCGGGCGCGTCGTTTCCGCGCCGCTGGCGCGGTTGCGCCATCGCACCGTGCCAAGATTGCCCTCTTCGCCGTCCAGCGCCTCGATTTCGGTCCCGGTCAGCACCTCG
>NZ_RZTF01000480.1:0-4297 GCF_004023175.1 Mesorhizobium sp. M7A.F.Ca.MR.362.00.0.0 | reverse complement strand
GTAGACGATGGTGCCGAAAGCGTCGCCCTCGGCGCCACCGACGAAGAAGCGGATGTGGACGTCCTTGCACCATTTGGCGTCGAGCGCCCGCGCGGGCAAGGTGGAGATCGCAGCGGCAAGCATCGTGGCGGCGGCCACGACGGTCGAGCGCAGAACTGTCCTTCTCATCGTCATGCTCATGCACTTATCCTCCCTTTTTGTCCTCGCAAGCGAGGGGTTCGACATTCGCTTCGGCAATGTGCGTTGCAGACATCCCGGCCGGCTCCTCCCGCCGGCCGATCCTCACATCGGGTTCGGCAGGTAGCTGGCCCCTCCCCGGCATTGCTTGAGATATTCAAGCGCCCGCACCTGGCCGGTGATCTCGAGGTCGCCGCGATAGACCGGGTCGTGCCAGCCTTCGATATCGATGGCCCCCTTGTAGCCGGCCAGCCGCAATTCGCTGATCACCCGCGTCCAGTCGCTGTCGCCGAAACCGGGCGTGCGCATCTGCACGAAGGGCAGCCGGCCGAACACGCCATGCTCGCGGATGACATCCCAGCGCACCGTCGCGTCCTTGCCGTGGACATGGAAGATACGGGGCGCCCATTTGCGGATCTGGGGTATCGGATCGATCAGGTAGACGAGTTGATGGCAGGGCTCCCATTCCAGCCCGAGATTGTCATCGGGCACTTCGTTGAACATCAGCTCCCAGGCGTCCGGATTGTGGGCGATGTTCCAGTCACCGGCGGCCCAGTTGCCGTCCATGGCGCAGTTTTCGAAGGCGATGCGCACCCCCCTGTCGGCGGCACGCCTGGCTAACGCCCCCCAGACCTCCCTGAAGCGCGGCAGGCTGTCGGTCAGCTTCTTGCCGCGCAGGCGGCCGGTGAAGCCGCTGACCATCGAGGTGCCGAACAGATGCGCATTGTCGATGACCGTTTCCCAGGCCGCGAGCACGCCGCGATCGACCTCGCCGTCTTCCAGCGGATTGCCGAAAACGCCGAGCGAGGACACGGTGACGTCGGCATCGCCGATCGCCTCGCGGATCTGGCCGGCGAGAAGCGGCAGGTCCTTGCCGCCAAGCGTTTGCCAGAAGAAGGGCTGGATGCTCTCGAAGCCGTGCGGCAGGATCTGTTTGACGTAAGCCGCCGGGTCGTCGAGATTGGCCCGCACCATGGTGCCGATCCGGATGTCGAGAAGCGGGTTCGGCGTCATTGTGTGTCCTCTGCGATTGTCACGCGGCGGCCGGTCTCGGCGCTTTCGATGGCGCCGAAAACCATGGCCAGGCTCTTGATGTTGTCGGCGCCGCGCGTTTCCGGCTCGGTGCCGGTCTCGATGGCGTGCACGAAATCCTGGAGAATGCCGAGATGGCCGCCGACGCGATCGGACGCATCGAGCGGCGGCACCGCGATCGGCTGGGTTTTGTCGAACATTCCGTCGCGGCCCGGCATCACTGCTTCTGCCCTCAGCTCGTCATTGCCGTCCCAGAGCAGGCTGCCGCGCTCGGCGACGATGCGCCATGTACTTTCCCAACTGGTGCGGAAGCCGGCGGCGCACCAGCTCCCGGCATAGGTGAAGACCTTGCCGCGGCCGAGATCGAAGACGGCGCTGGCCGACGATCCCTGCCGGTACCAGGAATTGGCCGGCTCCCATTCCTGGCAATAGACGCCGGCCGGCTCGCCGGCGACCATATAGCGGGCGGCGTCGAATGTGTGGATCGCCATGTCGAGCAACAGCACATGCGCCATCTCCTCGCGAAAGCCGCCGAAATGCGGCGCGACGAAGAAGTCGGCGTGGATGCTGGTCGGCGTACCAATGGCGCCGGAATCCAGGAACCTGCGGATGCGCCTGACATTGGCGACATAGCGGCGGTTCTGCACGACGGCGTGAATGCGCCCGGCGCGGCGAGCGGCCTCGACGATGGCGCGCGCATTTTCCGGACTGTCGGCGAGCGGCTTTTCCGTCAGCAGATGGCAATTGTGGGCAAAAGCGGAAAAAGCGACTTCGCGCCGGGCGGCTGGAACCACCACGTCGAACACCGCTTGCGGTTTGGTCTGGTCGAGCACGGCGTCGAGATTGCTGCCGATGACGGCATTGGTGAGGTCGTATTCGCGCGCCCTCGCCCGTGCCCTGTCGGCATCGAGATCCACGAGGCCGATAAGGGTGAGCCCGTGGATCTGCCTGATGGCATCGAGCCAGGCCTTGCTCATCGCTCCGCAGCCGACCAGGACGACATCGATCATCCAGCGCTCCTCCTCCGCTCGGTCCCTCCAGACCGATCGTCACGGCATCCACGGCAGGACCGTAAACGTTTTTCCGTAAACGTTTACGAGAACACACCCGAAGGCGTAGAATGTCAATCGGCCCTTGGCGAAATTCGTCTTACCGCCTTGGCCTGAGCGGCTACCGGTGCTAGCCAAGCAAGGGGGAGAACAGTCTCTTGGCGTCCAGCATTCACGACCTTGCCCGTCACTTGAACATATCGATCGGCACGGTGTCGCGGGCGCTGAACGGCCGCGCCGACGTCAATGCCGACACGCGCCAGCGCGTGCTCGAGGCGGCCAGGACGCTGAACTATTCGCCGAACCAGTCCGGCCGCAGCCTGAGGCAAGGCGCCACCCGTTCGATCGCCTTCATGCTGCAGCCGCATCCCGGCGACCAGCAATATGGCGAGCCGTTCTTCATTCCGTTTCTGATCGGGCTGCAGGCCAGGCTTGCCGAAAGCGGGCTCGACCTGACCGTGGTCATGGGCGCGCCGGGCGACTACCAGCAGGAGCGCCTGCGCCGTGTCGTCGAGACGCGCCGCGCCGATGCCGTGCTGCTGGCCTGGACGCGGCGCGAGGACGAGCGCATCGACTATCTCACGCAAGCCGGCTTTCCGTTCGCCACGCTCGGCCGCAGTCGCTCCGGGGCCAAGTCCTATCCTTCCCTCGACCTCGATTTCGAGAAGGCCGGCGCCGACGCCGTCGACCGCCTTGTGGCGCGCGGTCACCGCCGTATCGCCGCTATCCGCCCGTCGCTCGACCTCAATTTCGGCTATCTGTTCCTCGCCGGCTACCGCAAGGCCTTGCGGCGGCACGGCATCGAGGTCGACCCGGAGCTGATCGCGTCCGGCTTCATCAACGAGGCCGGCGGCTACAAGGTGACGCCCCAGGTCATGCGCTCCAAGGCCCCGCCGACCGCCATCATCTTCAACAATGATGCAATGGCGCTGGGCGGCTGCAAGTCGCTGGCCGAGATGGGCATCAGGCCGGGCCAGGACATGGCGGTAACCGTCATCGTCGACACGCCGCTCTGCCGCTATTTTTCCCCGGCGTTGACCGCCTTCCGCCCGGCGCTGGAGCCAATGGGACAACGGCTTGCTGAAATGCTGCTGGCGTCGCTTCCCGCCTTCGCCGGCCCGGAGGGGCCGCGGATCATCCGCGAAGTCTGGCCGCTGGAACTGGTGGCGCGCGACAGCGATTGATGGTGGCAGCAGGGCCGCCGATGTCGTCTCCCCTCAAACAGCACACCGGTGCCGCAGTGCACCGGCCGCAACCTTGAATGCGCGGGAGGCGCTGCAGGTTCCGGATCGCGCCACAACCAGGGCGATCAGCGAGAGCCGGCCTTAAGACACTGGCGCCGCTCCGCCCTCTGCCGTGCGCCGTGCGATAAACTCATCCAGCACGCCTGATGTGGCGGCAGCCGTTGCCGGCGGCGCGAAATCGGCAAGCACCCGCCTCCAGACACCGGTGGCGCGCTCGCTCGCTGTCTTCGAGCCGCTTTGCGTCCAGTTGCCGAAATTCGACCAGTCGGCCACCAGCGGTTCGTAGAAGGCGGTGCGGTAGCGCGCCATGGTGTGACCGGCCGAGAAGAAGTGGCCGCCCGGCTGCACCTCGGCGATCGCCTCGAAGCCGATCGTATCGGTGTCGCCGGGCGTCGCGGCACAAAGTTCAGCCACCGTCTGCAGCGCCTCGATGTCGGTGATCAGCTTCTCGAAGGAGACACTGAGGCCGCCCTCCAGCCAGCCGGCGGCATGGATGCACATCGTCGCTCCGGCCAGCACCGAGCCCCACAGCGCGAACTGCGTCTCGTGCGCGGCCTGCGCGTCTGAGATGTTGGCCGCACTGCCGCCGCCGGAACGCCACGGCAGTCCGGTGAAGCGCGCCAGCTGACCGGCGCCCAGCGTCGCCTTGACATGCTCGGGCGTACCGAAGGCTGGCGCGCCGGATTTCATGTCGACATTGGAAGAGAACGAGCCGTAGACGACCGGTGCGCCGGGCCGCACGATCTGCGCCAGCGTCAGCCCGGCCAGCGCTTCGGCATGCTGCAGCGTCAGCGC
>NZ_RZTF01000479.1:1372-4319 GCF_004023175.1 Mesorhizobium sp. M7A.F.Ca.MR.362.00.0.0 | reverse complement strand
TGCCAAGGCTGGCGCCGAAGCCGCCGGGCTCGGCGAAATCGCGCTGCATGTCGATGACGACCAGCGCCATCGTCTGCGGCTTGAAGGAGAAGGCGAACGGCTGCGCATCAATCTCCGCCATCAGTGATGTCCCGCCATATGCTCGCCGATGGTCTGCACGCTCGCTTGCGCGATCGGCGTCTCGTAGACCAGTGCGCCGTCCGACATGACGAAAATGCGGTCGGACAGTTCCAAAAGCTCGTCGAGGTCCTCCGACATCAGCAGCACTGCCGCACCCGCATTGCGCGCCTTCATGATGCGGGCGCGGATTTCGGCCACCGCCGAGAAGTCGAGGCCGAAGCACGGGTTGGAGACGATCAGCAGGTCGACCTCGCCGGTCAGTTCGCGCGCCAGCACGGCGCGCTGCACATTGCCGCCCGACAGCGAGGCGATGGGCGAGGATAGCGAGGCGGTCTTGACCTTGAACTGCTCGACCAGCTTGGCGCTGAACGCGCGTATGGCGCTGGCGCTGATCCAGTTCACCGGCCTGCCGTTGCCGTCGATGTCGAAGGTGCGGAAGGAGATGTTCTCGGCCACCGTCATTTTTGGCGCGCAGGCATTCTTCAGCGGCTCTTCCGGGATGAGCCGCACATTGAGCGCGCGCGCCTCGGCCCGCGTCGCCGCATAGGCGGAGCCGCGTACCAGCACCTCGCCACCGTCGCGCGGCCGCTGGCCGGCCAGGACCTCGAGGAATTCCTTCTGGCCATTGCCGGAAATGCCGGCGATGCCGACGATCTCGCCCGAACGCACGCCGAGATTCTCGATGCGGATCGACTTCAGCCCGGTGCGGTCCGGCGCCTTCAGCGATTTGACCTTGAGCACGATCTCGGCATCGGGTTTCGGCGCCGCGCGACTGTCGAGCGCGGCGATCGGCTGGTCGCCGATCATCATCGCCGCCATCGCCTTGTGGTCGAGGTCGGCGACGCGGCCGGTTCCCGTCAGCCTGCCCTTGCGCAGCACGCTGACATCGTCGGCGAAGGCGGTGACCTCATGGAATTTGTGCGAAATCATCAGCACGGTGAGGTCGCCGGCCTTGGTCATGTCGCGCACCAGCCCCAGCACCTCCTGCGCCTCACCGGGCGTCAGCACCGAGGTTGGCTCGTCCAGCACTAGAAAGCTGCGGCCAAGATAGAGCTGCTTGATGATTTCGAGCTTCTGCTTTTCGCCGGCGGCGAGTTCCGCCACCTTAACGTCGAGCGGCAGCTTGAACGGCATGCGCTCCATGAACACGGCAAGGTCGGCTCGTTCCCTACGCCAATCGATAATGCCCGGAACCTTCTCGCGCGAGATGACGAGGTTTTCCGCACCGGTCAGCGACGGCACCAGCGTAAAATGCTGATAGACCATACCGAGCCCGAGCGCCGAGGCGTCGCGCGGACTAGCGATCGCCACCTCGCGGCCATCGACCAGCAGGTCGCCTGATGTCGGGTGATAAAAACCCATCATGCATTTGACCAGCGTCGACTTGCCGGCGCCGTTCTCGCCGAGCAGCGCGTGGAAGGAGCCCGCCGGCACCTTCACCGACACGGCATCCAGCGCCGTGAAGGCGCCGAAGCGCATGGTCATGCCGATGGTCTCGACGCCGACCGCTTTCCTGTCATTCATCGCGGCCTCCTCATGGCAACTGCGCGACAAGCGCCTTGGAATTCGACACCGTGCCGAAAACGCCGCCCTGCATCTTGATCATCTTGATCGCCGCCAGATGGTTGTCGTAGTCGGTCGCCCCGCAGCAATCCTCCAGCATCATGCATTCATAGCCGCGGTCGTTGGCCTCGCGCATGGTGGTGTGCACGCAGACATCCGTGGTGATGCCGGTCAGCACGATGTTCTCGATGCCGCGCTGATTGAGGATGAGCTCCAGGTCGGTGGCGCAGAACGAGCCCTTGCCGGGCTTATCGATGATCGGCTCGCCCTCGGTCGGGTAAAGGTCGGGGATGATGTCCCAGCCCGGCTCGCCGCGCACCAGGATGCGCCCGCACGGGCCAGGGTCGCCGATGCCGGCATTGATGCGGCGCGAGCGCCAGCGCTTGTTGGCCGGCAGGTCGGCGAGATCGGGCCTGTGCCCCTCGCGCGTGTGGATGATGGTGTAGCCCTTGGCTCGCATCGTCGACAGCACCAACTTGATCGGCTCGATCGGTGCGCGCACCAGCGACAGATCGTAGCCCATATGGTCGACATAGCCGCCCGGCCCGCAGAAATCGGTCTGCATGTCGATGATGATCAGCGCCGTGTTGTCGGGCCGCAGGTCGCCATTGTAGGGCCAAGGATAAGGCTCGGCGTCGATCGTATGCTGAGTGACTTCGGCTCTGGCGTTCATCGGCAAAACTCCAGTCATTTGGTGATCGACAATTCGCCCGGCGCGCCCGCAAGCGTTCGTGTCGGCGACGAGGTGGCGATCATGATGATGAGGGTGAGGATGTAGGGAGCGGCGTAGAACATGTAGTAGCCCTGCGTGACGCCGACCGATTGAAGCGCCGGGCCGAGAGCTCCCGCCCCGCCGAACAAAAGCGCTGCAGCAAAGCAGCCGAGCGGGTTCCAGCGCGCGAAGATGACCAGCGCCACCGCCATCAGGCCCTGGCCCGACGAGATGCGTTCGGTCCAGCTGCCGGGATAGTAGAGCGACAGGTAGGCGCCGCCAATGCCGGCCAGCGCGCCACCGACACCGGTGGCGAGCAGCCGCACCGTATCGGGGTTGAGGCCCATGGCGCGTGCCGCGTCCGAACTGTCGCCGACGACGCGCACGATGAGGCCGGCGCGGGTGTTGCGGAACGCCCACCACAGGATGACCGACAGCACCGCGCCGATCAGGAACAGCACGTTGACGTCGAGTGCGGCTTGCACCTGCGGAATGTCGGACCAGCCGCCGAAGGGAATGGCCGGCAGATTGGGCGCCTTCGGCTTGATAAAC
>NZ_RZTF01000479.1:0-1366 GCF_004023175.1 Mesorhizobium sp. M7A.F.Ca.MR.362.00.0.0 | reverse complement strand
GCTTGATAAACGGCTTGCCGAAGAAGAAGGCGAGACCCGAGCCGAACAGCATCAGCGCGATGCCGACGGCGATGTCGTTGACTTTCGGGAATCTGCAGATCCAGCCATGGAACAGGCCGAAGCACAGGCCGGCGAAGGCGGCGGCGATGAGGCCGAGCCATGGCGAGCCCGTCATCACCGCCACCGCATAGGCGGTCATCGCACCGAAGACCAGCGTGCCTTCGAGCCCCAGATTGATGCGACCCGAACGCTCGGTGATCGCCTCGCCCAGCGAGACGAAGATGAAGGGCGTCGACACGCGGATGGCGCCGCCGAGCACGGCCAGCGGCACGCCCCAGAGGCCGATCTCGGTCGCGTCCATCAGGCGGCTCCCTTCACGAGATCGGGTCTTTTCCAAAGATCGGGATTGAAGGCCTTGAAGCGGCCGTAGAGGGTTTCGCTGAACAGGATGACGATGAAGATCATGCCTTGCAGCACCAGCACCGTGGCGTCGGGCAGGTCCATGCGGCGCTGTATCAGCCCGCCCGAGGCGTCGATGCCGCCAAGCAGGATGGCGAACGGAATGATGGCCAGCGGATTGTGGCGGGCCAGGAAGGCGACAAGGATGCCGGTGTAACCATAGCCGGCGGAAAGCGAGGCGTTGGCGCTCCCCTGCACGGCGGCGACCTCCAGCATGCCGGCAAGCCCGGCAAAGCCGCCAGCGAGCGCGGTGAAGCCGACGATCAGCGGCCCGACGGCCAGCCCCTGTACCTGTGCTGCCCGCACATTGCCGCCGGCGATGCGCGCGGCAAAACCCCAGCGGGTCTTTTCGATGAGCAACCAGGAGAGGATGCAGGCGACGACACCGACAACCAGCCCCCAATGCACGTCCATGCCCGGAATGTTGCCGATGCGGTAGATGTCCGCCAGCGGCTGCGTTGACGGCTTGTTGAGCGAGGCCGGGTCGCGCAACGGCCCTTCCACCAGCTGGTTCATCAGCGCGATGGCGATGTAGGCCATCAGCAGGCTGGAAATGGTTTCGTTGACGGCCCGATAATGGCGCAGCGCGCCGACGGCACCGATCCAGATGCCGCCGGCGGCCATGCCCGCCACGCCCATGGCAAGAATGACGATTGACGATGGCCCGCCGCTGAGCGCAGTGCCGGCTGCCGCAGCGGCGACGCCGCCGAGCACGATTGCACCCTCGCCGCCGATGACGACGAGGCCGAGCCGGGCCGGCAGGGCCACGCAGAGCGCGGCCAGCAGCAGGGGAGCGGCGCGCGACAGCGAGTTCTGGACCGAGAACCAGGAGCCGAAGCCGCCGCGCCACATGGTCTCGTAGAGCAGGATCGGCGACTTGCCGACGAGCACAATAAACAGGCTGAAC
>NZ_RZTF01000478.1:0-4327 GCF_004023175.1 Mesorhizobium sp. M7A.F.Ca.MR.362.00.0.0 | reverse complement strand
CTTGTAGAGCGTGCCTTCGAGCCGCGCCGCATCGCCATAGGATTTCGCCGAAGAGGCGAGCTTGGCGATCCGGATGCGCTCCTGCGACAACAGCACCAGCGCGTTCTCGACATCCTCGAGCGCCGTCAGCACCGAAGACCGGTATGCGATGAAATATTGATCGCGCTGTGCCTTGGCGACCTCGACGGCCGCCTGCAATTGGCCGGCATTGAACACCGGCACGCTGAGCGTCGGCCCGAACGACCAGCCGATCGACGAGTTCTTGCCGAGATCGCCAAGCTTCAGCGCCGCCGTGCTGATGTCTCCCGTCAGGCTGACCGAGGGATAGCGGGCGGCCTCTGCCTGGCCGATCTTGGCGGTGTATTGCGCATATTGGCGCTCCGCCATGCGCAAATCGGGCCGCGAAAGCAAGAGGTCGGCGGGAATTCCGGTGGGCATCGGCAGGCGTGGTGCAGGGATCGGGGCGACCCGCTTCAGCCGCTCGCTGAGCGAGGCAGGCGGCCGGCCGGCCAGCACCGCGAGACGATGCACGGCCTGGGCATAGCTTGCCTCCAGCGTCGGCACCGCGGCTTCGGTGCTCGCGGCCTGCCCCATCGCCTTGGCGACATCGGCGGCGGTCGCCGTGCCCGCCTGCGCCATGGTGCGGGTAAGTTCGGCGGTCTGCCTTTGCGACGCGGCCGAGCGCCGGGCGAGTGCGATGCGGGCCTGGTAGCCGCGCGCCTGGGTATAATAGGAAGCGACATCGCCGACCAGGGTGAGAAGCGTCGAGCGCAGTTCCTCCTGCGAGGCGTCCAGCCCGTAGCGCGCGGCCTCGACGCCCCTGCGGTTGGCGCCGAACAGGTCGAGCTCCCAGCTTGCATCGAAGCCGGCCTGGTACTCGCTGTAGGTGGCGTCAGAGCCTGTTGTGGTCTCGGCCGATTTGTTGCGGGTGGCCGAGCCGGAGCCGTCGACCGACGGCAGCAACGTGCCGGCACTCTGGCGGTAGCTGGCGCGCGCCTCGCGGATTTTTGCCTTGGCGGTGGCGACATCGAGATTGCCGGCAACCGCTTCCTCGACAAGCGTGTTCAACTCGGGATCGCGCAGCTGCTGCCACCATTTCGAAAGTTGCGCCGGCTGGGCAGGCTTTGTCGGCTTCTGGCCGCTCCAGCTTGCAGGCATCGCCAATATGGGCGTCTGATAATCCGGACCGACGACGCATCCAGCGAGCAGGACAGCGGTAATCATAGGCGCAAGAAGCCGCCTCGCGGCCACCGAGCCACGTTCCAAACCTGTCATGTGAAGTTTTCCTTATTGCTGGTTGGCCGTCACCGGCGTCTCGCCCGTATCTGGTTTGGCCGCCCTGCCCTTGAAGATGCGCCGCACGGTGACGAACAACAGCGGCACCAGGAAGACGCCGATCACGGTCGCCGCGATCATGCCGCCCATCACGCCGATGCCGACCGAGTTCTGCGCGCCCGAGCCAGCACCGCTGGCAATCGCCAGCGGCAACACGCCGAGGATGAAGGCCAGCGACGTCATCAGGATCGGCCGCAGCCGCTGTCGTGCTGCCTCAAGTGTCGCCTCGACGAGCCCCATCCCGGCGGTCTGCCGCTCGATGGCGAACTCGACGATGAGGATGGCATTCTTGGCCGCGAGACCGATCGTGGTCAGCAGGCCGACCTTGAAATAGACGTCGTTGGACTGGCCGAACAGGCTTGCCGCCAGCAGCGCGCCGAAGATGCCGATCGGCACCGACAGCATGACCGCGAACGGGATCGACCAGCTCTCGTAGAGTGCGGCCAGGCACAGGAACACGACCAGCGCCGAAATCGCGTAGAGCGACAGCGCCTGGTTGCCCGAAAGCCGTTCCTGGTGCGACAGGCCGGTCCATTCGTGCGAATAGCCGGGCGGCAATTGCGCCACCAGCCGGTCGATCTCGTCCATGGCCGCACCCGAACTCACGCCCGGAGCCGCGGCACCCTGGATCTCGACTGCCGCCGACCCATTATAGCGTTCAAGCCGGGGCGAACCGAACGTCCAGTGACTGGAGGCGAAGGCCGAGAACGGCACCATGGCGCCACTGGCATTGCGCACCTGCCATTTGTCGAGGTCTTCCGGCTGCATGCGGAAGTTCGCGTCCGACTGCATGTAGACCGGCTTCACCCGCCCGCGGTCGATGAAATCGTTGACGTAGTCGCTGCCCCAAGCGGAGGACAGCGTGTTGTTGATGTCGGCCAGGCTGACGCCGAGCGCGCTGGCCTTTTCCTGGTCGATGTCGACGGAGAATTGCGGCTGATCCTCCTGGCCGTTGGGCCTTGTGGCGGTGAGCAGCTTGCTCTGCCCGGCCAGGGCCAGAAGCTGGTTGCGCGTTTGGATCAGCGCATCATGGCCGGCGCCGTTGACATCCTGCAAGTAGAAATCGAAGCCGTTGGTGTTGCCAAAACCCTGGATGGCGGGCGGGGCAAGCGCGAAGACCTGCGCATCCCTGATCTTGGAGAAGGCGCCCATGGCGCGGCGGGCGACCGCTTGCGCCGACAGGGCCGGTGATTTGCGCTGGCTGAATTCCTTCATCGGCACGAAAGCAATGCCGACATTCTGCCCGGCGCCGCCGAAGCCGAAGCCGGAAGCGGTGAAGACCCCTTCGACAGCCTCCTTTTCCTCCTTGAGATAGTGATCGGTCACTTCAGCCAGCACGCGCTCGGTGCGGTCCTGCGTCGCGCCGACCGGCAGCGACACGCTGGTGATCAGGATGCCTTGGTCTTCTTCCGGCAGGAACGAGCTCGGCAGCCGGGCAAACATCCAGCCCATGGCGATGACGATGGCGAGGAAGACGGCGAGGAAGCGCCAGGACCGGTTGATGATGCCGTGCGAGCCGTCGCGATAGGCCGTCGTGCCGCGGTCGAAGACGCGGTTGAACCAGCCGAACGGGCCGGTCTGCGTCGCATGGTCCTTGGGCCGCCGCAGGATCGTGGCGCATAACGCCGGCGTCAGCACCAGGGCCACCAGCACCGACAGCACCATGGCCGAGACGATGGTTACCGAGAATTGCCGGTAGATGATGCCGGTCGAACCGCCGAAGAAGGCCATCGGCACGAACACCGCCGACAAAACAGTAGCGATGCCGACCAGCGCGCCGGTGATCTCGCCCATCGATTTTCGCGTCGCCTCCTTTGGCGACAGATCTTCCTCCTGCATCACGCGCTCGACATTCTCGACCACGACGATCGCGTCGTCGACAAGCAGGCCGATGGCCAGCACCATGGCGAACATGGTCAGTGTGTTGACCGAATAGCCGAAGAAGGAGAGCACGCCGAATGTGCCGAGCAGCACCACCGGCACGGCAATCGTCGGGATGATGGTGGCCCGCAGATTCTGCAGGAAGATGAACATCACCAGGAACACCAGCACGATCGCCTCGGCCAGCGTCTTGACCACCTCCTCGATCGACAGCCGCACGAAGGGCGAAGTGTCGTAGGGGTAGACGACCTCGACGCCCTGCGGGAAGGTCGAGCTCAACCGATTGATTGTCGTGCGCACCGCTTCGGCCGTGCTGATGGCGTTGGCGCCGGTCGCGAGGTTGATCGCGACACCGGCCGCCGGCTGGCCATTGTAGCGGGCCGCCGTCGTATAGCTTTCAGCGCCGAGCTCGACGGTGGCGACATCGTTGAGGCGAACCAGCGAGCCGTCGACCGTGCTCTTCAGGATGATGTTGCGGAACTGTTCGGCGGTCTGCAGCCGGCTCTTGGCCGTCACCGTGGCATTGAGCTGCTGGCCCTTGCGTTGCGGCATGCCGCCGAGCTGGCCGGCCGAAACCTGCGTGTTCTGCGCCTCGATCGCCGAAGCCACGTCGCTCGGCATCAACGTGTATGTGGCGAGCTTGTCGGGATCGAGCCAGATGCGCATGGCATAGCTGGAGCCGAACAGCTGCGTCGAGCCGACGCCTTCGACGCGCTTCAGCGTGTCGTTGATGGTTGAGTCGACATAGTCGGCCAGATCGGTCGAGTTCATCTTGCCGTCGCTGGAGACGAAGCCGATGACCATCAGGAAGCCGGTCGAGGATTTGGAGACGGTGATGCCGTTGCTCTGCACCACTTGCGGCAGCTGCGACTGGACCAGCTGCAACTTGTTTTGCGTCTGCACCTGGGCGGTGTCGGGATCGGCCGCGGTGGTGAAGGTCAGCGTGATCGTCGCCGCTCCGGTCGAGGTCGAGGTCGCCGTCATGTAGTCGAGATTGTCGATGCCGGTCATGCCTTGCTCGATGACCTTGGTCACCGAATTCTCGACGGTCGACGCATCGGCACCCGGATAGGTGGCGCTGATGTTGACGGTGGTTGGCGCGATCTGCGGA
>NZ_RZTF01000477.1:0-4343 GCF_004023175.1 Mesorhizobium sp. M7A.F.Ca.MR.362.00.0.0 | reverse complement strand
ACAATTGCCAGATCGCTTCCTAGCTTGGCCCAGCCGCCACGCCTCCGTTATGTTCGGAGCGCATAAGCGGGAGGATGACGATGACTGAAAAATTGCCGTTCGAAGCACTATCGGTCGAAACCCTGGCTGCACGCCTTGGCGGCAACGAGGCGCTATGCGCGAAGATCGGCAAGGACACTGGCGCCTGGAAGGTTCGCGAGGTCGGCGACGGCAATCTCAACCTGGTGTTCATTGTCGAGGGCGCCAGCGGTGCAGCCGTGGTCAAGCAGGCCCTGCCCTATGTTCGCCTGGTCGGCGACAGCTGGCCGCTGCCGTTGAAGCGCTCCTTCTTCGAATATCACGCGCTGACCAGGCAAGAGGCGCGCGCGCCAGGCTCGGTGCCGGCGATCCATTATTTCGATGAAGGCCAGGCGCTGATCATCATGGAATATCTTGCGCCGCCGCACATCATCCTGCGCCGCGCCCTGATCGACGGCCGCCAGCTGCCGAACATTGCCCGGGACATCGGCCTGTTCATGGCCCGGACGCTGTTTCGCGGCTCCGACCTGCACATGGCCGCCAAGGACCGCAAGGCCGATCTGGCGCTGTTCGCCGACAATGTCGAGCTCTGCGACATCACCGAGAGCCTGGTGTTTTCCGACCCCTATTTCGACGCCAAGATGAACCGGCACACCTCGCCGCAGCTCGACGGCCTGGTCGCCGATCTGCGCGCCGACCGCGACCTCAAGGTCGAGGCGCAGCGGCTGAAGCACATCTTCGCCGCCAATGCCGAAACGCTGCTGCATGGCGATCTGCATTCCGGCTCGATCATGGTCACCGACAGCGAAACCCGGATGATCGATCCGGAGTTCGCCTTCTACGGTCCGATGGCCTTCGATGTCGGCATGCTGCTCGCCAATTTCTGGATGTCGTTCTTCTCGCAACGCGGCCACGAGGAGGAGGGAAAGCGCGACGCCATGCGCGCCTATCTGCTCGGTGTGACGGTCGAGACATGGTCAGTGTTCCGCGCCGAATTCTCGCATCTATGGCGCACCGAGCGCACCGGCATGCTCTATCAGAAGAGCCTGTTCGAGGATCAGGGCGACAGGCTCGGCGCCGAGCAGGCGCTCGACCATATGCTGCACCAGATGTGGACCGACCTGCTCGGCTTTGCCGGCATCGAGGTGCACAGGCGTATCCTCGGCCTCGCCCACAATGCCGATTTCGAGACCATTGCCGATGAGGGTTTGCGCGCCAGTTGTGAGGCAAAGGCGCTGAAATTCGGCCGTCACCTCGCCGTCAACCGGCGCCAGATCCACAGCATCGACGAGGTCAACAATTTGGCCGCGCTGATCGAACAGGAGAGCAGCATTTGAACGTCGGCGACCGCCACTATCGCACCATCTGGCTGAGCGACGACGGCCGTTCGGTCGATATCATCGACCAGCGCTGGCTGCCGCACGATTTCCGCATCGAGACGATCGGCACGGTCGACGGCATCGCCACCGCCATCCGCGACATGTGGGTACGCGGCGCGCCGCTGATCGGCGTCACCGCTGCCTACGGCGTCGCCATGCAGATGGCTGACGATCCGTCGGATGCAGCGCTCGATGCCGTGTGGGAAACACTGCACGAGACGCGCCCGACCGCGATCAATCTGCGCTGGGCGCTCGACGAGATGCGGCGCTTCCTACGCCCCCTGCCGACAGAACAACGCACAGAAGCAGCCTACCGGCGCGCCGGCGAAATCGCCGACGAGGATGTCGAGCTGAATCGTGCCATCGGCGAGAACGGTCTCGCCATCATCAAGGCGATCGCGGCGCGCAAGCAGAAGGGCGAACCGGTCAACATCCTGACCCACTGCAATGCCGGCTGGCTGGCCACGGTCGATTACGGCACCGCCACGGCGCCGATCTACCTGGCCACAGAAGCCGGCATTCCGGTCCATGTCTATGTCGATGAAACGCGGCCGCGCAACCAGGGGGCCCAGTTGACCGCGTGGGAAATGGCCGGGCACGGCGTGCCGCACACACTGATCGTCGACAATGCCGGCGGCCATCTGATGCAGCGCGGCGCAATCGACATGGTCATCGTCGGCACCGACCGCACAACGGCCGACGGCGATGTCTGCAACAAGATCGGCACCTATCTGAAGGCGCTCGCCGCCGCCGACAATGACGTGCCGTTCTATGTCGCGCTACCGTCGCCGACCATCGACTGGACGGTACATGACGGACTGGTCGAAATCCCGATCGAGCAGCGCTCGGCCGACGAGGTCTCGCTGGTCTGGGGCAAGACCGCCGCCGGCGAGATTGCCCAGGTGCGCATTTCGCCGGAGACGACGCCTGCGGCCAACCCGGCCTTCGATGTGACGCCGGCGCGGCTGGTCACCGGCTTAATCACCGAGCGCGGCGTTGCCAAGGCATCGCGCGAGGGATTGAAGGCGATGTTCCCCGAGCGGGCGTAGCCCACGTCCCTAGTACAGAGGCTCCGCCATATGCTTCGGGGTCGGCCACGTCTCGGTAATGCCCGGCTGTACCGGCCGCTCCAGATAGGTCGATAAAACCACATAGCTGCGCGTCGAGGTGACCCCCGGCGTTTCGTACAGGCGCGCCAAAAGGCCTTCGAGTGCTCTGGTGTCTTCCGTGCGGACCTTCAGCAGCATGCAGGTGTCGCCGGCGACCGTATGGATCTCCTCGACTTCGGGATATTGCGAGACCGCCATCAGCTCCGGCGTCTTTCCCCAGCCCCTGGTGTCGATATGGACAAAGGCAAGCAAAGGCTTTTTCACCGCCCGGGGATCGATGATGGCGACTGTGTTGCGGATGGCGCCGCTGCGACGGAGCCGTTTGACCCGCTCATGCGCTGCGGGTGGCGACAAGCCGACGCGATCGCCGAGTTCGGCGTAGCTGATCGTGGCGTCATCGACCAGGACACCTAATATTCTTCGGTCTATCGCGTCGAGATCGCGGGCCGCGGCCCTGTTCTGCAGAATGCCATCTGTTTCTTCATCCATGGCGAAATTCCTGGTTCTCCGCTGAATAGAATACGGCCATTATGCTGATATGTCGAACATTGATCAAGTTGCGCCATTGACTGCCCGAGCCCCGATCCCGGCGCTTGCCTATCTGCTGACGGGCTGCATCGCCGTCATCGGCTCGAACTCGCTGGTGCTGGGTCCGATCGCACCGGCTGTCGC
The DNA here is from genome assembly GCF_004023175.1 of Mesorhizobium sp. M7A.F.Ca.MR.362.00.0.0. Lineage (NCBI taxonomy): Bacteria > Pseudomonadati > Pseudomonadota > Alphaproteobacteria > Hyphomicrobiales > Phyllobacteriaceae > Mesorhizobium > Mesorhizobium sp. M7A.F.Ca.MR.362.00.0.0. The sequence continues at coordinate 1,165 of NZ_RZTF01000477.1, read as the reverse complement.
CTCGTCGTTCGGCACCAGCGTGCCGGCCGTGATGATTGCGGCGGCAGCGTTCGGCCTTGGCACCTCCGCAAGCGCCCTGTTCCTTGCGCGCTACATCGACCGGCTCGGTGCTCGCAGGATGCTGCAGAGCGCACTGTTGCTGTTGGCACTCGCGCTGGTCGCAAGTGCCGCGGCACCGACGGTGACCATGCTGGTCGCGGCACAGTTACTCGCCGGCATCGCTGCCGGCATCGCCATGCCCGCGATCTATGCCAGCGCCGCGGCCATCGCCCCACCGGGCAGGGAGAGCGGCACGATCGGCGTCGTCCTGACTGGATGGACGCTCAGCATGGTCGCCGGCGTTTCGCTTTCGGCCGTGCTTGCCGATCTTGTGCATTGGCGCGCCGTTTTCGCAGCGGTCGCGGTGCTCGCGACCCTTGCATGGATGGGGCTGACAGCGACGTCGCTCAGCGACATCAGGAAGGCCGGACCGGCGCCCGCCCCGCTGGAAGCGCTCGGCATTCCCGGAATCCTGCCGCTGCTGGTCGCGTGCGCGGCCTTCATGACTTCGTTCTACGGCGTCTATGGCTATCTCGGCGACCATCTTCATGTCGGGCTTGGACAGCCGGTGAGCGCCAATGGCTTGGCGGCGCTTGCCTACGGCATAGGCTTCGGGACGGCTGCTCTGCTCGACGGCGTCATCGACAGACTGGGTGCGCGGCGCGTAATGCCGTTCGCCTATCTTCTGGTCGCAGTCGTCTATGTCGCGATGGCGGCGACGAGCGGCAGTTTCGGGCTGACCTTGACCATGGTGGCAATCTGGGGACTGGCCAATCATTTCGGCCTGAATGTCCTGGTAATGCGCCTGTCTGCGCTCGATCCCTCGCGGCGCGGCACGATCATGGGCCTGAACAGTGCGGTGACTTACCTCGCGGTCTTCGTCGGCACCACCAGCTTCGGGCCGCTCTACTCCAGCTTTGGTTTTGCCACCTGCGCAATGGTCGCAGCATCGCTGATGCTGATCGCCGCATCGGCGGCGGCGTGGCGCTAGTCGACAGAACGGGATTGGCTATCCGTCTTCCAGAGCAGTCGCTTCAGGTTTCAAATTCGCCCGTCACCCTTTACGGGCGCTGGCGCCGCCCCTCACCTGCCTGCCGGCATCCTCTCCCCGTATAGTGACGGGGAG
>NZ_RZTF01000476.1:2690-4348 GCF_004023175.1 Mesorhizobium sp. M7A.F.Ca.MR.362.00.0.0 | reverse complement strand
TTTCGGCTTCTTTCGTGCCCGCGGCTGTGCGGCTTGTCGGTGCACGCAATCTGGCGGTCGGCTGCTCGCTGATCGGCGCGCTCTGCTTCCTGGGTATCGGCTATCTGCAGGACTGGGTGGCCTGGTTCGTCATCCGCTTCATCATCGGCGTCGTCATCAACCCGCTCTACATCCTCGGCGAGGTGTGGGCACTGTCGCTGGCGCCGCCATCGCGGCGCGGCAGGGTGATGGGCGTGTTCAACACGCTAATGGGCGCCGGCTACGCCGCCGGACCATTCGCGCTGACCCTGCTCGGTACGTCGGGCTGGGCGCCCTTCATGGTCGGCGTCGCCGGTTTCGCGCTCTGCGCGGTGATCCTGCACGCGGTCTCGTCTAAGCTGACCGGGTTCGAGGATGACGACCAGCCTGCCAGCGGCCTTGTCGGCTTTGCCAAGGTGGCGCCTGCGCTGCTGCTTGCCGTGCTTGTCTCGGCGGCGGTTCAGCAGAGCACTTATGCGCTGGTCCCGGTCTTCGGCGCCAGCTATGGCCTTGCGGAAGCCGTTCTGGCCTCGCTGGTGATGGCGCTTTCCCTCGGCAACATCCTGCTGCAGATACCACTCGGCCTTCTGGCGGAGCGTTTTGGCGGCCGCGCCATGATCATCGTCTGCGCGCTGGCAACAACCGTTTGCGCGCTTTTGCTGCCTTTGCTGATCACAACGCCGTTGATCTGGGTCGTGCTGCTGGTGATGGGCGCGGTCGGTTACGGCGTCTACACCATGGCATTGGTCGAACTCGGCAGCCGGTTCAAGGGCTCTGTGCTGGTCGCCGGCAACGCTGCCTTTGCACTGATGTGGGGCGTCGGTGGCATCGTCGGCCCACCCGGTGCCGGCGTGCTCATGCAAGGCATCGGCCCGCTCGGGCTGCCGGTCGTGATCGCCGGCCTCGACGCGGTGCTGGTGATGTTCGCGCTGTATCGGTCGTCCGTGCGCCGAGCTTCCTGACGAGCTCAACCTCCTGACCGGCCCAACTTCCTGACAGGCCCAACTTCCTGACAGGCCCAACTTCCTGACAGGCCCAACCTCCTGACAGGCATTGTCTGGAGCAAGCGGTTTTCGCCTGCCAGGGGCTTACCACCGCGTTGCTCAATCGCTAATCCTGCAGCCTCGATAGCGGTGCGCACAATGAATTTGGTTGAATCGAACGAGGACGAGACGATGCAATGGGCGGCGATCACCGGTGTGATCGCGACCGTCTCGGTGTTCGCCATCGCGCAAGGGTTGTCCTATCCGCTGCTGAGCTTCATCCTGCAGCGCCAGGGCGTTTCGCCGGCGATGATCGGCCTGTCGGCGGCCATGACGCCGATTGGTTTCATCCTGTCGTCGCCATTGATCCCGGCGCTGGCCCGCCGGTTCGGGGCAGGGCGCACAGCGCTTACCTGTGCGGCGCTTTCGGCTGTCGTGCTGGCGCTGATCGGCTGGACGCAGAATGTCTATCTGTGGTTTCCCCTGCGCTTCCTGATCGGTGTGGTGACCAACCCGCTCTATGTGCTGAGCGAGATCTGGGTCATCGCGCTGGCGCCGCCGGCGCGGCGAGGGCGCGTCATGGGTATCTATTCGACGATCATCTCGGCCGGTTTCGCGGCCGGGCCGCTATGCCTGCTTGCAGTCGGTACTGAGGGC
>NZ_RZTF01000476.1:618-2680 GCF_004023175.1 Mesorhizobium sp. M7A.F.Ca.MR.362.00.0.0 | reverse complement strand
ACTGAGGGCTGGCCGCCCTTCCTCGTCGGCATCTCCGCCTTCGTGCTGTGCGGCATCTGCCTGGGCTTGGTGCTGCCGCGCTTGCCCAAGGTCGACGAGGCCGGGCATCAAGTTTCCGTCCTGGGTTTCGTGCCGCTGGCGTGGCTGCTTTTGTTTGCCGTCATAGTCGCCGCCGGCTTCGAACAGGGCGCGCTGGCGTTGCTGCCTGTATATGGCACCCATCACGGCATCACCGAGACCCGCATGTCGGCGCTGCTGTCGGTGATGATTGCAGGCAATATCGCCATGCAGGTGCCGCTCGGCCTTTTGGCGGAAAGGCTTTCCGCGCGCCTGGTGCGGCTTGCCTGCGTCGCGATCACGGTGCTCGGCTGCGTCCTGCTTCCGCTTCTCATCGAGTCGCCGCTGATCTGGCCGATGATCTTTGTCTGGGGCGCGGTTTCCTACGGCATCTACACGATGTCGATCATCGAGCTCGGCGAGCGCTTCACCGGCTCCGCACTGGTTGCCGGCAATGCGGCCTTTTCCCTGATGTGGGGCGTCGGCGGTATCGCCGTGCCGCCGCTGGCGGGGGGCGCCATGGATTTTATGGGCGCGAGAGGTCTGCCGATCACGCTTGGCTTGATGTGCCTGGCGCTGGCTATTGCTAGCCTCGCTGGTGGGCGGAAAGCCTCAATTGTGCGCTGAGCATAGTTAATATCGATACGGCCTATCGGCGTTGGCTTTTTCAAAGCAACGCGTTTATCGGAGACCTGATGACCAAGCCTGCCACCCAGACGCCGAATTCCACCCCCTCGACCAACGATCCCTTCCTCTGGCTGGAGGACAGGACAGCCAAACAGTCATTGGACTGGGTACATCGCCAGAACGAGGTCACGGTTGGTGAATTGCAGGGCGATCCGTCCTACCAGGCGTCGTTCCAGACCGCGCTCGACCTGATGACGGCCGAGGACAACATTGCGGTCGGCGCTGCGTTGAAAGGCCATGTCTACAATTTCTGGCAGGACAAGACCAATGTGCTCGGCCTCTGGCGCCGCACGACGGTCGCTTCCTACAAGACCGAGAAGCCCGACTGGGAAACGATCATCGACTTCGACCAGCTTGCGGCGAAGGATGGGATAAAATGGGTTTTTGGCGGCGCAAGCCGACTCTATCCGGACTTCAACCGTTGCCTGGTGAGTATGTCGCCGGATGGCGGTGACGCGAGCGAGATGCGCGAGTTCGACATCGAAACTAAGTCGTTCGTAGAAGACGGGTTTCACGCGCGAGCTTCCAAGTCGGGCTTCAGCTGGCTGGATAAGGACACCGTCATCGTTTCGGCCGCTTTCGACGAGGCCGACAAGACCGAGTCCGGCTATCCGCGAGTCATAAAGCTGTGGAAGCGCGATACCAAGCTGGAAGACGCGACGCCGATCTTCGAGGCGCAGAAAGAGGATCTCGCCGTTGGTGCCGCTGTCGAGTACGACGGTGACAGACGCTATCTGGTCCTGGCTCGAACGCTGAATTTCTTCGCTTCGCACATCTTCCTTCGGCTGCCTTCCGGCGAAAACAAACAGCTGCCGCTACCGGACGACATGACCGATACGGCAATATTCAGGGATCAGCTCGTGTTCGGCGTGCGCAGTCCATGGACGGCGCCCGACGGCACGGTTTGCAAGCCCGACGGCCTCTATTCGCTGAATCTGGCGCACTGGGTCGAGACCGGCGCGCTCGGATCTGTCGAAACCTTGTTCGAGCCGGCATATCGCGTTTCCATCGCCGGCATGGCCCGCACGCAGGACCGGCTGTTCATCAGCCTGATGGACAATGTGCGCGGCAAGGTCGTCGTCTGCGAGCGCAAGGATGGCAACTGGTCGCTGAAACCGGTGGCGCTGCCCGAAAATGGCAATGTCGGCATCAGCCATGCCGAGCAGTTCGGCTCGAGCGTGTCCTTCTCCTTCACCGATTTCCTGACCCCGAGTTCGATCATCTGGTCTGACGACAATGGCGAGACGCTCGCTACCGTGAAGTCGCAGCCGGCGCGTTTCGATGCCTCGCCGCTCATCTCGGAACAGTTCGAGGCGCG
>NZ_RZTF01000476.1:0-609 GCF_004023175.1 Mesorhizobium sp. M7A.F.Ca.MR.362.00.0.0 | reverse complement strand
CTCCAAGGACGGCACGATGATCCCTTATTTTGTCGTCAGGCGGCGCGATCAGAAGGGGCCGGTGCCGACGCTGCTTTACGGCTATGGCGGTTTCGAAGTGCCGCTGCTGCCCGGCTATGCCGGCGTGCGCGGGAGGCTATGGCTGGAAAAGGGCAATGCCTATGTGCAGGCCTGCATCCGTGGCGGCGGCGAGTTCGGCCCGGCCTGGCATCAAGCGGCGCTCAAGGGTAATCGCCAAAACGGATTCGACGATTTCGCAGCGGTCGCGCAGGACGTCGTCAAGCGCGGCATCGCGACAGCAAGCTCACTCGGCATCCAGGGTGGTTCGAATGGCGGCTTGCTGACCGGCGTTTCCTTGACGCAGCATCCCGAGCTATTCGGCGCCGTCATCATCGAGGTGCCGCTGCTCGACATGCTGCGTTACGCCGAATTGCCGCCTGGCGCCTCGTGGATGGCCGAATATGGCGATCCGTCGAAACCCGAAGACGCGAAATGGCTTTCAGCCTACTCGCCCTACCAGCATGTCGACGCCGCTGCCGCCTATCCGCCGGTGCTGCTGACCACATCGACCGCTGACGATCGGGTCCATCCCGGCCATGCGCGTAAGAT
>NZ_RZTF01000475.1:0-4365 GCF_004023175.1 Mesorhizobium sp. M7A.F.Ca.MR.362.00.0.0 | reverse complement strand
AAGCGCTGGGGTCGGTGATCTGTTCCAGCATGATGCGGAAGCGGTCGTTGGTCAGCGCCGACAGGGCGGTGTGGCGCGCCTGGGCGACATCGTCACCGATACGCCTGGATTCCGATGATGGGGCCGATGAAACCGCCGAAGCGTCTGGCGCCGGGGGTATCGAGTTGGCGATAGTCCTGATCTGCAATTTCGGCTCCCTCAAGCCCGGTATACCTGTCCTGCGTAACAAGGAGGGGGTTGCGATCCGGTACCGGAAATGCCGCGCAATTTAACGACCCGGAAAATCCGCGAAAAAAGGCCGGCAAGGTTTCCCTCGCCGGCCTGCCTCACCCGCCCGTAGGTCGGTTTCCCTGTCAGAACGATCCCGTCTGAAAGAAACCGGCCGTTATCACCACTACCGGTTACCGCCCAGCGCTGAGGCAAGGCGCACAAGTGAAAGGAACTCGGACCTGTACCCAAACGGGTCGGCTCCTCGAGCGGCAGTGGCGATCTCCATGATCTTGTCGTAGCCGAACTTCGCGGTCGCATCCTCGTCGCGCAGCTTCTGGCCGAAGGCGGCAACCGCGACGGAGAAGCGCTGATCGGTGCTGGCCTGGTCGAAGGACGAAATCTCGTTGGCCGAGGTCACCGGCGTGGTGATCAGCTTCGAGACGTCTTCATTCGGCAGCTTGTAGCGGATCTTGACGTTGGCATATTCGCCAGCATTGGCGACACCGCCATTGTCCACTGACGCCTGGCCATAACGCAGCGGATCGATCTGCTCACCGCCGCTGCCCTTGGGCGTGATTTCGTAGATCGCGGTGACGGAATGGCCCGAACCGATATCGCCGGCATCGACGCGGTCATTGTTGAAATCCTCGCGGTTGAGTGCCCGGGTCTCGTAGCCGATCAGCCGATATTCCGAGACCTTGTTGGGGTTGAACTCGACCTGGATCTTCACGTCCTTGGCGATGGTGAACAGCGTCGACGAGGCATCCTCGACCAGCACCTTTTCAGCTTCGGCCAGCGTGTCGATATAGGCGGCGGTGCCGTTGCCGTTCTGCGCGATGGTCTGCATCATCTGGTCGTTCAGATTGCCGCGGCCGAAACCGAACACCGACAGGAAGACACCGGTCTTGCGCTCCTTTTCGATCAGCCGCTTCAGATCGTCGTCGTCGCTTTGGCCGACATTGAAGTCGCCGTCGGTGGCAAGCATCACTCGGTTGACGCCATCCTTGACGAAGGACTTTTGCGCCAGCCTGTAGGCTTCCTTGATGCCCGCCTCGCCGGCCGTGCTGCCGCCAGGCGTCAGATTGTCGATGGCACTGAGGATCTTGTCCTTTTCGGACGCCTTGGTCGGCTCCAGGACTGTGCCGGCGTCCCCCGCATAGGTCACGATCGAGATGGTGTCGTCGGCCTTCAGCTTGCTGACCAGCAGGCGAAATGCCGATTTGAGCAGCGGCAGCTTGTCCGGCTCGTCCATCGAGCCCGAGACATCGATCAGGAAGACCAGATTGGCCTTCGGCTGCTCGGTCGGCTTGACGTCAAAACCCTTTATGGCGACATGCATCAGCCTGGTGTGCGTGTTCCACGGCGTCGGCATGATGCTGACGGTCGAGTTGAATGGTGTCGAGGCCGACTCCGGACCCTTCCAGTCATAGGGGAAGTAGTTGATCATCTCCTCGACGCGCACCGTATCGGCCTGCGGCAGGGTGCCCTGCTTCAGCGAGCCGCGCACGAAGGAATAGGAGGCCGTGTCGACGTCGATCGAGAAGGTCGAGACCGGATCCCCGAGTGCCGCATGCACCGGATTGGTCTTGAAATCCTCGATGCGGTCGTGGTTTTCCGGTTGCGGTTGCATATGGTCGGCCAGCAAGGTCGACGGCTGTTGCGGCGCCATCAGCTTGGACTCGGCCGGCATGCGGGCTCGTGACGTGCTGGGCGCACTTACGGCGCCATCCAATGCGAATTCGCCTGTCGGTACCGGTGGCGCAGGCTCGGCCAGCACACCGCGCTCCAGCGCATTCTGTTGTGCCGCGCCGCCGGAAGCAACGGTCGATTCGGATTTCTGCGGCGAGGCCGGCGCCACCAGCGCATCGGTCGCGTCGCGGCTTTCCACATCCGCGTCGGCCTTCTTGTCCTTCTCCAACTCGCTGCGAGCCGGATTCGGCTCGGCGGTCGTCGGCTTCACGGTCGCCGGCTTGTCGGCCAGCGTCTCGCTGATCTTCTCGTCGCCGCCGCCTTTGGGCGGCTGTTCCCTCAGCAGATGGAAGGTGGCGTATCCGGCGATCGGCAGGGCGACGAGCCCGGCAAGAGCCGGCGTGGCAATGAGTTTCTTTTGCATGATCTCGCTCCAGAGCTTTTGTGCTCGCTCTGTGAGACGAAGCCCGCCAACCGATCCTTGGGTAACGGCAGAAATATTTTCCTGATCGTAGGCGCGCAGGGCGGCCTCGAAAGCACGTGCCTTGGCGTCCTGGGCGGGCGCCGGCGCCGCTATATCGCGCAATCTGTTGAGTTCGTTGTCGTCGACCATGGTCACACTTCCCCGGCCGAGCGCATCAGCGTCTTCAGCCGTTTCTTCGCTTCATGGATGTGCCAGGAAACCGTCGTCTCCGAGATCGCCATCGCCTCGGCGGCGGCCGCATGGCTCAGGCCCTCGCCATAGACCAAAAGCACGGCGTCGCGCTGCTTGTCCGGCAATCGCCGGACGGCTGCCCATAGCGCTTCGGCAGGGTCTTCCGGTTCAACCGACGCCTCGCCCGAGATCAGTGCATGGACGCCATAGGCCTCGGTCTTGACGGTCTCGCGGGCGGACTTTCGCATCATGTCGCGCGCGGCGTTCATCGTCACGGAATAGAGCCATGTCGTGAAAGCGCCGCCGCCGCGATAGTCGCGGATCGCCTTGCCCAGCCTGACGCAGACTTCCTGGGCGATGTCTTCGGCATCGGCCTTCCTGCCGCACCAGCGATAGGCGGCGCGATAGACGAAGTCATAATGCCTTTCCAGCAATGTGCTGAAGGCCCCTCTGTCTCCGCCCTTCGCCCGCCCGATCAGTTCGGCGTCGGAGGCTTCGCTCTCATCCAGCATCATAGCCATCATTTGCCTGTTGGACGAAGGCTAATGGCTAATCCTTGGGGTAATGGAAAGATTTTTTTGGAAACCGCCGGATCGTGACCGCCGACACCCCGCTTGACACATCCATATCTCGGCGGTTATACGTAAATCAATAGCCACAGGGTTATCGATCCCAGATGACGAACGCTCACGATGTCCTCTTCAGAACGCTCTCCGATCCGACCCGTCGGGCAATCTTCGAGCGCCTGTGCCGGCAAGGCGAGCAGACGGTCGGCGCCCTGACGGCTCAGTCAGGGGTCTCTCAACCTGCGGTGTCGAAGCATCTCGGCGTGCTCAGGCAGGCCGGGCTGGTGCGCGACCGCCATCAAGGACGGCAGACCCATTATAGCGCCCAGCTGGCAGCACTTTCCCCGCTGACCGACTGGACGAACCAGATGAACACGTTCTGGCAGAGCCGGTTCGACGACCTCGAAAATTTGCTCAAAAGAATGGACCAATGACCAACATCGCGACCGAAACGCGCTCCGTCATCGTCGAACGTGAGATCCCCTATCCGCCGGAAAAAATCTGGCGCGCGCTGACCCAACCGCATCTGATCGAGGAATGGCTGATGAAGAACGACTTCAAGCCAGTCGTGGACCACCGTTTCAATCTGCGAAAGGAACCGCAGCCTGACGTGAGCATCGTTGTCGACTGTCAGGTAACAGCCGTCGAATTGAACAAGACACTATCCTACACGTGGCAGGCCTATGGCCTTGAGAGTGTCGTCACCTGGACTCTCATGCCGACCAGCACGGGCACCCGGTTGCGCATGGAACAATCCGGCTTCCGGCCGGATCAGGAGCAGGCGTATCGCGGCGCGACGAGCGGGTGGCGGCAGTACTTTGCAAATCTGAGTCAGGTCCTGGCGTGGATAGATTGAAACCCGCTGGTGCGGATCGGTGGTCCGCGTCGGATGTTTTGACAGGAGGAACTATTGGACTGGAACATGTGGGTTCGGCAAATTCATCGCTGGCTGTCGATCATCTTTACGCTGACCGTCATCGCTAACTTCGTCACCATGGCATTTGGGCAGCCTCCCGCTTGGGTGGTCTACTCACCGCTCTTCCCGCTCTTCCTGCTGCTGTTCAGCGGCCTGTACATGTTCGTGCTGCCCTATGCCACCAAGGGACGCGGCGCGCAGCGTGCGAGCGGATAGGAGTGGGCAGAATGGCCAAGACGCAGGGACAATCGACCAAGGCCAAGGCTGCGCCAGTGCTGCTCTCGGGCGGCAATCCGCAAATCGCCAAGGGCGACGGCGACGCCCCGGTG
>NZ_RZTF01000474.1:0-4388 GCF_004023175.1 Mesorhizobium sp. M7A.F.Ca.MR.362.00.0.0 | reverse complement strand
ATCTTCGGGCGCATCCTGGCGCCGCGCCGCCACGTCAGTGGCGAAGACGTCATCGTGCCCCGCGATGCCAGCGTCACTATCGAACTGGAGATCGCGCTCGTGCTGGCGTGTGACGCCGGACCCGTCGTCACCCCAGACCTGATCGAATCCGCGCATATCGGCTTCGAAATCGTCTCCTCGCGCCTTCCCGACCGCCAGCGCATCGGCGTACCGGCCACGATCGCCGACAATTGCGTGTCGCATGCGGTGGTCCTGGGCCAAACCGTCGATCTTGACGCGATCGGCGACATCGCCGCACATGCCGGCGTCACGGTCGACGGCCATTTGCGCGCCCGCGGCCTGCGCGGCGACGATCTGCCCGATACGCTCGCGGTGCTCGGCCACCTGATCGCGCATCTGCGCGAACGGGGACAGGTCCGGAGGTGTAGCGGCGTGGTCTTCACCGGTACGCTGACGCAACCGTTCGACGTCGCGGCGCCGTGCGAACTCGCCGTCACCGGCACGGGATCGGCATTGCGTTGCCGGCTTGTGCCCGCTCCGTGAGGCCGCCGGCTTCACGGTCCACGGACAAAAAATGAGACAGGGAATACCGATGCGTTCGTCCAGACTGCCCACCCGATACGGCCGTATTTTCCCGCCGGACGAAGCCTGGCTGGCGACGGCAGAGCCGGAGGTCATTCTCGACCCCGAATTGGAGATCATCGACACCCATCATCATCTCTGGGACCTTCGCACCACCAGCGGCCACCGCTACATGCTCGACGAGTTCCTCGCCGATGCCAACAGTGGCCACACGGTCGTCGCCACCGTTCACATGAACGCTTACGAATGGGATCGCGCCTTCGGCCCGAAGGAGATGCAGCCCGTCGGTGAGACCGAGGTCGCCGCCGGCATCGCCGCCATGTGCGACAATGGCATCTACGGGCCGATCCGTGTTGCGGCCGGCATCGTCGGCTTCGCCGACCTGATGCTCGGCGACGGCGTCGCGCCGGTCCTGGAGGCGCATGTACGGGCCGGCGGCGGTCGTTTCCGAGGCATCCGCCACTCAGGCGGGTGGGACGCCGACCCGATCATCGGCAACAGCTTTCCGGGCATCGCGCCCGGGCTTTACGGGCAGCCGCATTTCCGCGCCGGATTTGCCCGGCTCGTCGCCATGGGCCTATCCTTCGACGCCTGGCTCTACCATCCCCAGCTCGCCGACGTCACCGACCTCGCGCGCGCCTTTCCGGAGGCCAGCATCGTCATGGGCCATTGCGGCTGCCCGCTCGGCTACGGCCCCTATGCCGGCCGCAAGGACGAGGTCTTCGCCGCCTGGAAGGCGTCGATGGCCGAACTCGCCACCTGCCCGAACGTCTCGATCAAGCTCGGCGGCATGATGATGCGGCTTGCCGCCTACGACTACAACACCCGGCCCGCGCCGCCGACCTCGGCCGAACTCGCCTCCATGTGGGGTCCCTACATCGAGACCTGCATCGAACTCTTCGGAGCCGACCGCGCCATGTTCGAGAGCAACTTCCCGGTCGACCGGATGGGCATCGGCTATGCCGCCCTTTGGAACGCCTTCAAGCGCATCGTTTCCGGCGCATCCGACGGCGTGAAACGCGGGCTGTTTGCCGGCACCGCGAGGCGCGTCTACCGGCTGGATTGAACCGCCGCGCGGGCGGCGCCAGCCAACACATTTGGCGAGGTGGGGGGAACCGAACCGATAATATCTCTGCATCGCGCCGCCGGCTTAAGCTTCCCCGATAGGGAGGCGCGCGCGGTCGGCGGATCGGAGCGTGGCGGGCAGGCATTTCTGGAGCAGCCGGAAGTTAGGGAGGTCATGCAGTATCAGCTCCTATTCGCGCCCGTGTTCGCGAACATGGACCATCTTCTAACGGGCGCGTGGATCACCATCCAGCTCTCGTTCGTTGCCATGATTCTCGGCCTGATCGTCGGCGTCGTGCTGGCCTTTGCCAAGACCGGCGGGCCGCCCCCGCTGCGCTGGCTGATCGACGCCTATATCGAGCTCGTCCGTAACACACCCTTCCTGGCGCAGATCTACTTCATTTATTTCGCGCTGCCGGAATTCGGCATCCGCATGACGCCGAACACCGCCGCCATCGTGGCGCTGGTGGTCAATGTCGGCGCCTTCGCCACCGAAATCATCCGGGCCGGCATCGAATCCATCGCCAAGGGCCAGGTCGAGGCCGGCGTCGCGCTCGGGCTCAACCGCCTGCAGATCTTCCGCTACATCATCCTGAAGCAGGCGGTGCGTACCATCTACCCGGCGCTGACCAGCCAGTTCGTCTACCTGATGCTGTCGACCAGCGTCGTCTCGGTGATCTCGGCGACGGACCTGGCCGCCGCCGGCAACGACATCCAGCAGCGAACCTTCACCGCCTTCGAGGTCTATCTTGTCATCACCGGCATGTACCTCGTCATGTCGCTCGGCTTCTCCGGCCTGTTCCGCCTGATCCAGCGCCTCGCCTTTAACTATCCCTTAAGCCGGTAGGAGCGAGGTCATGATCCGCCCCTTCGGCATACAGGAATTCTGGTTCATCATTCTGGCTGTCCAGTGGACCATCGCGCTTTCGGCCGCCGCCTTTGCCGGCGGCGCCGTCGGCGGACTCGTGGTGGCGCTGGCGCGGGTGTCGAAATACCGGCTGCTCTGCCTGCCGGCGCTCGGCTTCATTCGCCTGTTCCAGGGCACGCCGCTCTTGATGCAGCTCTTCCTCACCTATTTCGGCCTGCAGATCATCGGCTTCGGCGTCAGCCCCTGGGTGGCGGCCGCACTGGCGCTTACCGTGCACGCCGCCGCCTTTCTCGGCGAGATCTGGCGCGGCTGCATCCAGGCGGTGCCGGAAGGCCAGAGCGAGGCGAGCTGGGCGCTTGGCCTGTCCTATTTCGATCGGATGAAATCGGTGATCCTGCCGCAGGCCGCGCGCATCGCCTTGGCGCCGACCGTCGGCTTCCTCGTCCAGCTGATCAAGGGCACGTCGCTCGCCTCGATCATCGGCTTCGTCGAGCTGATGCGCGCCGCGCAGATCATGAACAACGCGACCTACTCGCCGCTCAAGGTCTACGGGCTGGTGACCATCATCTACTTCTGCCTGTGCTGGCCGCTTTCGGTCTACGCCCGGCGCATGGAAGGGCATTACGCCGCTCTGGCGACACGCTGACGTCTCGAATTGTCCGGACCCTCGATGTCGGGGATGCATTTTTTGAAAGGGAGGATACACCTGATGACACTCTGGAAAAATGCTCTGACGTTCGTCGCGAGCGTCGCGGTCGCGGCGGCCGTCACCGTGATGCCGGCTTCAGCCCTGACCTTGAAGGAAATCAAGGACAAAGGCACGATCACCGTCGGCTCGCTGGTCGATTACCCACCCTTCGGCCTGCTCGATTCCAACGGCCAGGCCGTCGGCTACGATCCCGATCTCGCCAAGGAGTTCGCCGACAGCATCGGCGTCAAGCTGACCATCCTGCCGGTGACCTCGGCCAACCGCATCCAGTACCTGCTGTCGGGCCAGGCCGACGTGCTGTTTGCCACGCTCGGCATCACCGAGGAACGCCTCAAGGTTGTCAACTTCTCGGTGCCCTATGCCGGTCTCGAGCAGTTCGTCTATGGCGACAAGGATATCGCCATCACCGACAAGGCGGGCCTCGCGGGCCAGACGATCGGCGTCACCCGCGGCACCACGCAGGACACCGCCGTGACGGCAATCGCCGCGGCCGACACCAACGTCCAGCGCTACGACGACGACGCCTCCTCCGCGCAGGCACTGATCTCCGGCCAGGTGCCGCTGCTCGGCGTTGCCGACATCGCGATCGGCCAGATCGAAAAGACGGCGCCGGACCGCTTCACCAAGAAGTTCCTGCTGCGCCAGCAGGCGCAGGGTATCGTCGTGCGCAAGGACTCGCCCGAGCTGCTTGCCGCCGTCAACGACTTCCTGAACGGGAAGAAGAAGGACGGAAGCCTGGGCAAGCTGCACGAGCAATGGATGAAGGCGCCGTTGCCGGACTTCATCGAAAACGCCGAGAAGTAGGTTCAGGCACGGCCGGCCGCAGGGAGATGTCCACGTGAGTTCAGAACAGGCGAACGCAACCGTCTCGCTCGCGGTGAGCATGGAAAACGTCGAGAAATACTACGGCGCTTTCCATGCGCTGAAGGCCGTCAACCTGACGGTCCGCACAGGCGAGCGAATCGTCCTTTGCGGCCCGTCCGGCTCGGGCAAGTCGACGCTCATCCGCTGCATCAACCAGCTCGAGCAGGTCCGCAGCGGCAGGATCGTCGTCGACGGCATCGAACTCACCGCGGGGCCGAAGAACGTCGAGGCGGTGCGCCGCAACGTCGGCATGGTGTTCCAGCAGTTCAACCTGTTCCCGCACATGACGGTGCTCGAAAA
>NZ_RZTF01000473.1:0-4412 GCF_004023175.1 Mesorhizobium sp. M7A.F.Ca.MR.362.00.0.0 | reverse complement strand
CATCAGCCGCTGTGCGCGGCTCGAACGCCGCAAACGGCCGATCACGGCGCCCGCCAGGAACACACAGACGATATCGGCCGAGGAGAACATCAGATTGACGATCGTGCCGAGCACGACGAACTGCAGCCAGACCGGAAACGCCGCCGAGGCGTCGATGAATTGCGGCAGGAACGCCATGAAGAAGATCGCTGTCTTCGGATTGAGCACCTCGACGGTGATGCTCTCGAAAAAGGCGCGCCGCGCCGATTTGCGCTCGATCGCAGGCAGCGCCGCATCGCCCTCCACGCGCTTGCGAAACAGCGAGACGCCAAGCCAGATCAGATAGAGCGCGCCGACCAGCTTGACCGCCAGGTAGAGCGTCGGCACGGCATGAAACAGCACCGACAGCCCGGCAGCCGCTGCGAAAACATGCACGTAGCCGCCCAGATGAATGCCAAGTGCCGCCGTCAGGCCAGACCAGCGGCCGCGCGCCATCGTCTGCGCGGCCGCATAGAGCATGGCCGGGCCTGGAATGTAGGCGAAAATCGCCGTGGTGGCGAAAAACGCGATGAGCAGTTCGGTCGATGGCATTTTTGGTCCCTCACGATCGTGCTCTGTTCTGTCGATTCAGTCCGCGCGCGGGATGGCTTTGGACTGACCCGTGCGGACAACCGCAGTAAAAGCGAACATAATTTTCTTGTGAAATGACGGGCTGAACGCGCCGATTCGCGCACCCGGCTCGAAATAGGCCGACGCTTCCAGGATATCATGATTGTACTCATCGACCATGACCCAAAGGGGCATAGGGTCGAGGCCCGCACGGTGGCGTTCAATTTCCGGGATGCTAACGGCAACGCGATCACGGCCCGGCTGCGTGGAAGTGATTGCAAGGATGAAGAGGTTCGTACCGCCGGCTTTCCCAGGAACGACAGCCACAAAGGCCACAGGCCGTGACTTCCGGCCTTCGGTCTCGCCGTCTCCGTGTTGACGATGCCAAAGATATGGATATCGCCAGACGTCCGCAGCGGCGGGTTTAATCACGGTCCAATTCCGCGGCGTACTCCTCGAGCATCTCGACATGTTCGGTCGGGGCATCCTCCGCAGCGTAGACGCGGCGGCTGTCGTTGCCGAAGCGCGCTTCGTAGGTCTCGATGCTCATCAGGACGTATCTCGGCTTGTTGTGGCGAGTGATGGAGACCGGCTGCTGGCTGGCAGCTGCAAGCACATCTCCAAGATTCTGTTTCAGATCGGTCGATGGATAGTTTTTCATGGGACACCCTGTTTTGTCCATAATAGACAAAACAGACAAAACAGACAAGCGCATAAAAGTGGCAGGACAGGCGCATGCGCCTGGCTTTGTCGACAGCCCGCCTAGCCTCCCCTATAAGGACCGGAATCGCAAGCAACCAGAGGCCCTTCATGATCATCGTCACGGGCGGCGCCGGCATGATCGGCTCCAACATCGTCGCCGCGCTGAATGCCGAAGGGCATGACGACATCCTGGTCGTCGACGACCTTACCGACGGTCACAAGATCGCCAATCTTGCCGATCTCAAGATCGCCGACTATCTCGACAAGAACGATTTCCTGGACCGCATGGAGGCCGGCTCGCTCGGCCGCATCGAGGCCGTGTTCCACCAGGGCGCCTGCTCGACCACCACCGAATGGAACGGCAAATTCATGATGGAGGTGAATTACGCCTTCTCGAAACGGCTGCTGCATGCAAGCCAGGCGTTGCGCGTGCCTTTCCTTTATGCCTCCTCGGCTTCCGTCTATGGCAGCGGCTCGGAGTTTCGCGAGGATCCCGCGCTCGAGCGGCCGCTCAACGTGTACGCCTATTCCAAGAAGCTGTTCGACGACTACGTCAGGCGAACCGTGTTCGCCGGGCGCACCGCCTTCGATACCGACCATTCACAGGTCGTGGGCTTGCGCTACTTCAACGTCTATGGCCCGCGCGAGGCGCACAAGGGCGCCATGGCCTCCGTCGCCTTCCATCTGTTCAACCAGGTCGAGCGAGGCGAGAACCCGAAACTGTTCGGCGCCTATGACGGGTTCGGACCCGGCGAACAAAGCCGTGACTTCATCCATGTCGGCGATGTCGCCGACGTCAATCTGTGGCTGTGGAAACGGGGCTCAAGCGGCATCTTCAATTGCGGCACCGGCCGTGCCCAGCCCTTCCGCGCCATAGCCGAAACGGTGATCGACACGTTGGGTAAAGGCGAGATTGAATTCATCCCCTTTCCCGACCATCTCAAGGGCAGCTACCAGAGCTTTACGCAAGCTGATATGTCCCGTTTGCGCGCGGCCGGTTATAACGGCCAATTCCGGACAGTGGAAACCGGTGTCAGAGACTATGTCGAATGGCTGAAAGCCCAACGATCCTCGTGATCGGCCCACGCTGGGTGGGCGACATGGTGATGGCGCAGTGCCTGTTTTCGGCGCTGAAGGAGTTGCATCCCAACGCCGCTATCGATGTGCTGGCGCCGGCCTGGGCAGCACCCCTGGTCAAGCGCATGCCCGAAATCCGCCAGCAGATCGACTTTCCGCTCAAACCCGGCGCGCTCGAATTCACCCATCGCCGCCGCTTCGGCCGGCTGCTGCGCGGCCGCTACGACACGGCCTATATCCTGCCGGGCAGCTGGAAGTCGGCGCTGATCCCGTTCTTTGCCCGTATTCCGCGCCGTGTCGGCAATTTGCGCGAGATGCGCTATGGCCTGTTGACCGACATCGTGCCATTGCCCGACAGCATCAAACGACGCACCGCGCAGGCCTATTTCGGCCTTGCCCAGGGCGGTAGTTTCCGGGCGCCACGGCTTAGCGTGGACACGAAAAACCAGGTCGACCTGCTCGGCCGTTTCGGGCTGGCGCCGCAGAAATTCGTGGCCTTGATGCCCGGCGCCGAATTCGGCCCGGCCAAGCGCTGGCCCAGCGAAAGCTATGCCGGGCTTGCCCACGATTTCATGGGCAAAGGCTTGAAGGTTGCTCTGTTTGGCTCGAAGAACGACCGCGACGTGACGGCGGAGATCGCGGCCCTGGCCCCCGGCGTCGTAGATCTCGCCGGACAGACGCGGCTGGAGGACGCCATCGATCTGATATCAGCCGCAAGGCTGGCCGTGTCCAACGACAGCGGGCTGATGCATGTCGCGGCCGCCGTCGGCACGCCGATCGTCGCCGTCTACGGCTCGACCTCGCCTGAGAACACGCCGCCGCTGGGGGAACGCCGCGAGTTGGTCTGGCTTGGCCTGTCGTGCTCGCCCTGCCACCAGAAGGTCTGCCCGCTCGGCCACCTCAACTGCCTGAAGACGCTGGAAGTCGGCCAAGTCGCGGCAGCGGCGGACCGGCTGCTGGACATCCCGGCAGCGGCATGAAGGTGCTGATCGTCAAGACGTCGTCGATGGGCGATGTCATTCACACCTTTCCGGCCGTCGAGGATGCCCGTTGCCACCGCCCGGACCTGTCCTTCGACTGGTGCGTCGAAGAGGCATTTGCCGGTATCGCCGCGCTTCACCCGGCGATCGACAGTATCCACACGGTGGCGATCCGGCGCTGGCGCAAGGCGCTGCTCGATAGCGGCACCTGGCGCGAGGCGGCCGCCCTGCGCCGCACCTTGCGAGATTGCCGCTACGACCTCGTCATCGATGCGCAAGGCCTCCTGAAATCGGCTCTGGTGGCAAGGCAGGCCGGCGCCCCCATTGCCGGCTTCGACCGTTCGAGCGCGCGCGAACCTTCTGCGACGCTGTTCTACGATGCCACTTATCCCGTGCCGCGCGACCTGCACGCCATCGAACGGATACGGCGGCTGTTCGGGCTGGCACTCGGCTATCAGCCTGATCTTTCGACCCTGGACTCCGGCATCGTGCCGCCCGCCGGCACTCTGGCGGGCATCGCCGGAAAAACCGCCTTCCTGCTGCACGGCACCAGCCGCGAAGACAAGAAATGGCCGGCCGAAGACTGGATTGAAACCGCGCGCCTCCTGATTGAGCGGGGGATAACGCCGGTCACGACCTGGTCGAACGAGCGCGAGAAGGCCGTGGCCGAAGCCATTGCCAAGGCAGTGCCATCGACAGTTGTGGTGCCAAAGTCACCGCTGGCCGACATCGCTGCGTTCATCGGCCGCTCGGAACTGGTCATCGGCGCCGACACCGGGCTGACCCATCTCGCCAGCGCCTTCGGCCTGCCAACGGTTGCGGTGTTCCTGGCGACCGAGCCCGGGTTGACGGGTCCGCGCGGGCAATATGCGTCGACGCTTTTGGCAGTGCCCGGGAAGCGTGTGATGCCGGCGGAGGTGGTGGCGGAGGCAGAGAGGCTGGCGGGACTCCAGGTCCTTGGCAAGGCCAACGCTGGCAAGAATTGACGTCAATCGGAAAGGCTGGCGCTGCCCCTCATCCGCCTGCCGGCACCTTCTCCCCGTATAACGACGGGGAGAAGAGAGC
>NZ_RZTF01000472.1:0-4415 GCF_004023175.1 Mesorhizobium sp. M7A.F.Ca.MR.362.00.0.0 | reverse complement strand
CCGCCGCGTTTGACCAAAGCCGACTGGCCGAGGCTTTCGGTGATCGCAATGCGGCCGCCACCGCCTTTGGCGAACTGCCCGCCGGGCGCGGCCGTCTTGCCCTGGCCCTGTTTCCAGTCCTGCCGACCTTGACGCCCACTGCGCTGCGAGCCGAAGAAGCTCAGCACACGCTCGCGCATCTCCTGCTGGTAGTGGTAGCGCAGGCTTTCGTCGCGGATGCGGCTGGTCAGCTCCGCCCGCCGTCTCACGCATCCACAAAAGGTCGACCAGCGGCCGCGCCTCGGCCAGAACGCTACGAAACGCATCCGGTCCTTCGGCCTTGACCAGATCGTCGGGATCCTTGCCTTCCGGCAGCAGCGCGAAGCGCGCCGAACGGCCGGCCTGCACAGATGGCAGCGCCATATCGGCGGCCCGCCACGCTGCCCTTAAGCCCGGCCTTGTCGCCGTCGAAGCACAGCATCGGCTCCGGCGCCATGCGCCAGAGCAGTTCGAGCTGGTTCTCGGTAAGCGCGGTGCCGAGCGGCGCCACGACATTCTCGAAGCCGGCCTGCGCCAGCGCGATCACGTCCATATAGCCTTCGACGGCGATGACCGTGCCGCCCTTGGCCAAGGCCTTGCGGGCGCGGGCGAAATTATAGAGTACGTTGCCCTTGTGGAAGAGCTCGGTGTCAGGCGAGTTCATGTATTTGGCCAGCGCGTCCGGCTGCAAAGCACGGCCGCCGAAGGCGATGATCTTGCCCCGGGAATCCGGAATCGGGAACATGATGCGGTCACGGAACCAGTCATAGGAAACCGGGATGTCGTCGCCGTGGCGTACCAGTCCACAAGCCTCGATGTCGGCTTTGGGCACGCCCTTGGCGGCGAGATGCTCCTTCAGCGCATTGCGGCTGTCGGGCGCAAAACCGAGCCGGAACGATTGCTGCGTCGCCGGCGTCAGTCCGCGGTCGCGCAGATAGGCACGCGCCTTGGCGCCTTCCGGCCCCTGCAGCCGTTCCTGGAAGAAGGTGGTGGCCATCTCCATGACGTCTGTCAGGCTGGCGCGTTCCTTTTCGCGCCGCTCCTCCTGCGCATCGCGAACCGGCATCGGCACACCGGCCATGTCGGCGATCTTTTCGACCGCTTCGGGAAAGCTCATCCCGTCGAGTTCAGTGAGGAACTTGAAATGATCGCCCGAAACCGAACAGCCGAAACAGTGGTAGCGGCCCTTTTTGTCCTCGCAGTGGAAGGACGGGCTCTTCTCGCCATGAAACGGGCAGCACGCCCAATAGTCGCCGCGCGGCGCGTTGGTTTTCTTCCTGTCCCACGCAACGCGCTGGCCGATCACCGATGAAATCGGCACGCGGTCGCGTATCTCGTCGAGGAAGGCGGGTGGAAAGCGCATCGGGGAACTCGTTTCCCGATTATATAATCATACCCGCGAATTCCGACGACCCTTAATGCGGGCCATACCCGGTTTCCACAGGCAAAAGAGGCGGCCGTTGCGGGCCGCCTCTTTCCAATATCCGCCTGGGGAGCGATCAGTGCGCGGCAAGCGCGCCGAAAATGACGCCGGAGAGCACACCGACCAACACATAGTCGTTGCCGACGCGGATCCATTCCTGGCCGCGGCCGGGACGATGCAGGCCGTAGCGGCCGTAGTCGCGGATCGGCTGGTGCTGTCTCCAGCCTGAATATTTGTGGCCGTTGCGCCAGTTGTTGCGCTTTACGATGACCTTCTTATGGATGACGCGCTTCTGGATGAAGCGCTTCTTGACATCCCTGTTGGTGGGCTTTTGCCAGTCGACCTGGCTGTAGTTCGACTGCGGAGCGTTCGGTGCGTTCAGCGGTGCGGCTTGGCCGGTGAGCGACGTAGCGGCCAGCATCGAGAAAGCGAGTGCGGAAAGGACAATGCGTTTCAAGAGAAGTCTCCTTGGTTGGCGATGCCAGAGGAATAGCGGGCCACCGATGAACCGAAACTGAACACCTGCATTACAATTGCGTAATGAATTCCTTGACTTACCCGATAGAGCTGAACATAATCGCAAAGGTCAGGAGTCTGTCGCGCTGCTAACTCGGCCTATCCGTTGCTTCGCGCCCGCCCCGCAATGCAACCATTTGCGCGTCCGTCCATTTTCCGACACCGCCCGTCGCGCTGCAACGGCCCTTGAAATCGACAAGATTTTATTATCCGGCTAAAATATTCGAGCTATTATAAGCCACCGCCATGAACATGATTCGTACCCTCGTTTTCCCTTCTGATCGCCACGCCAAACAGGACGCGCATCCTGTTTGCATGCGGGGGACGAAATGAGCGGGTCCGTCGTCCTTCTGCATCTGGCCGGCGCCGTGGCGCTGATGCTGTTTGCCACCCGCATGGTGAAGACCGGCGTCGAACGCGCCTATGGCGACGTGCTGCGCCATCGCCTGCGCGCCACCATGCGCAATCCGATCATGGCGGTGCTGGCCGGCACCGGCCTTGCCATCGCCCTGCAAAGCTCCACCGCCGTCACGCTGCTGGTCGGCTCCTTCGCCGGCTCTGGCATCGTCTCGGGCGCCGCGGGCCAATTGGCAGTGCGCGGCGCCGAGATCGGCTCTGCGCTGGTGGTCAAGCTGCTGACCTTCGACCTCACCTTGCTGGTGCCGCTGTGCCTGATCACCGGCACGGTCATGTTCATGGCCACCGAGCGGCGCGACTGGCGCCAGACCGGCCGCATTCTGGTCGGCATCGGCCTTTTGATCCTGTCGCTGGAGATGATCGGCCAGGCGTCTGAGCCGCTGCGCAACAGCCAGCTCATGCCGGTCATCATCAACTACTTCTCGACCGATTCCATCACCGCCTATCTGCTGGCGGCGCTGATCACCTGGCTGTTCCAGTCGAGCATCGCGGCGGTGCTGTTGATGGCGACGCTGGCGGGCCGCGGCCTGATCACGCCTGAACTCGGCGTTGTTCTTATCCTCGGCGTCAATCTCGGCTCCTCGATCATCGCGCCGATGCTGACCCGCTCGTCGAGCCCCGAGGTGCGCGTCGTGCCGATCGGCAACCTCCTGATGCGCGGGCTTGGTTCGCTTGTCATGCTGATCCTGGTCATGATCTTCAGGCCGCACTTCGCCTTTCTCGGTTCGACGGCGGCGGACCAGATCGTCAATGCCCACATCCTGTTCAATGTGCTGATCCTGCTCGCCGGCCTGCCGCTGGCAGGGTTTGTCTACCGCGCTTCGGAGAAGATCGTCGCACTTGGCACCAAGCCCGTGCCGGCCGCCTCGCTTGACGTCGTCGAGCTGTCCGCGCTCAACGAAAGCGCGCTCGACGTGCCGAGCCAGGCGCTTGCCAATGCCACCCGCGAGGTGGTGCGGGTCTGCGAGACGATCGAGATCATGCTCAAGCGCATCATCGAACTCTATGAAAGCGCCGACGCCGACAAGATTAAAGCGCTGGCCGCACTCGACGACCGCGTCGACCGCAAGCACGCCGCGATCAAGCTCTACCTCGCCAAGTTGACCAGGAACGCGCTGACCGAGGACGAGGCGCTGCGCTGCCAGGAGCTGATCGGCGCCTGCGTCAAGCTGGAGCAGGTCGGCGACATCATCGTGCGCAACATGCTGGTGCATGTGAAAAAGAAGTTCGAGCGCGGACTGGAATTCACCGACGAGGGCTGGGCCGAGCTGTGCGCCTTCCATAGCTCGGTGCTGGCCAATGCGCGGCTTGCCTTCAACGTTCTGGTGTCGCGCGATCCCGAGACCGCCCGCCAGTTGGTGCTGGAAAAAGACCGGCTTCGCGACCGCGAAAAAGAAACCAGCGCCAGCCATTTCGTGCGCCTGCGCGACGGCACTGCCAAGAGCGTCGAGACCAGCTCGATCCATCTCGACACCATCCGCGACCTGAAGCAGATCAATTCGCTGCTGGCCTCGATGGCCTATCCGGTGCTCGAAGAGCGCGGTCTGCTGACTGGATCCAGGTTGAAGGCGAGCTGAGAAGCAGCCGATCTCCCCCTCGTGAGGGAGATTGGCGCTTCATCGCCTCGCGCCCCCACTGAAGAAAACCTAAACTCGCGACAAAAATTTCTGGATTGCCCGCGACGCTCATCCGTGGTTTGAGGCCGTTCCAGCTAAGGCTTCCCCATGTCGCTTCCGCTCATTGCGCTGTTCATCGCCGCCTTTGCCTTCGGCCCGGCTATGCCTGCGGCATCGCCATCGGCGGTCCACTGCTGGCGCTCGCCACCAAGTCGCTGTCGCGCAAGAGCCTGCTGCTCGGCCTCGCCATCGCCTTCACCATCGGCCAGGCGGCTTGCGCGCTGGCGCCCGACTTCACCTCGATGCTACTGTTGCGCATTGCCGTGGCGGTCGCGCATGGCGCCTATTTCGGCGTCGCCATGGTCGTCGCCGTCGGTCTCGTGCGCGAGGACCAGCGCGGCATGGCTGTCGCCGTCATCCTGTCT
>NZ_RZTF01000471.1:3822-4418 GCF_004023175.1 Mesorhizobium sp. M7A.F.Ca.MR.362.00.0.0 | reverse complement strand
GAAGGCGTTGGTCATCGGATGCGGGAAGCTCATCGACATCTCTCTTCTGCAGCGTGAAATAGGGGCCGGACGGCGTCCGCCGTCCGGCCCTTGCGACTACTTCTTCTCGATCAGGTCGTAGAACTGCCAGGCGCGATCGCTCCACAGGCCGCCGATGTCGCGACCAGCCGAGGTGACGATCGACGGCGCGATCGTGAAATGATTGGCAGCCACCATCATCTCGCGGAAGGTGCGCTGGATCACGCCGGCGCGCAGCGACGCGCCGCCGCCGGCGCGGTAGGCGAAATTGCAGATATCCACGCCAACCTCGTGAATCTCGGATTTGGCCAGATGGACAAGGCTGATCTGTCGCGTCGATACGCTGTTGCCGGCCTCGACCGTCGCCTCGATGTCGCGCCAGGTTTCGAAGACAAAGGCGCGGGCAGCGCGATATCGAGCTTCGGCGCGGCCATAGTCGTGCCAGAACTTCTCGCTCTCGCCGATCAGCCCAGCGCGGCCTGACTTCGTGCGGGCGAACTTGGCGATCTCGTCCAGCATCCGCCGCCCAGTGCCGAGAGCCCAACCGGTATGCCCGATTGCGGCGAGGCCGACGACAC
>NZ_RZTF01000471.1:674-3812 GCF_004023175.1 Mesorhizobium sp. M7A.F.Ca.MR.362.00.0.0 | reverse complement strand
CCGAGACTGAAGAACTCCTTCTGACGCAGCGGCGGTGCGGTCAGGATCGGGAAGACGAGATCGTCGGCGATGAAGACGTCCTCGGCCGCATAGTCGATGCTGCCGGTGCCGCCGAGGCCCAGAACGTCCCAATTGCCGAGTTGCTTGTGCTGAGAGATCGGGGCATGGGCGCACATGATGATCAAGTTGCCCTTCTCGTCCTTGGCGGGCTTGCCGGTGCCGTCGTCGACGAAGGCGGCACTGTGGCTGTAGGTGGCGTGGCTGAAGCCGCTGCCATAGCTCCACTTGCCATTCAGCCGGTAGCCGCCATCGACTTTCTTCAGCATACCGAGCGGCGCGCCCTGCCCCGAGAACCGGTTTTCGGTGCCCGCCGCGAACAACCGCTCGACCGCGCTGTCCGGCAGAAAGGCTGCCGACATCGCACCGATGCAGCAATGCACCATGGAAACCCAACCAGCCGCCCCAGAGTGCCAGGTGATCGCCGCCAGCAGTTCGAGACCCTGGGTGGGTCGCAGCTGCGCACCGCCGAGGCTCTCCGCGGCGAAGATATGCGACATGCGCAGCGGCTTCAGCAGCTCGAACGTGGCCGCAGTCAGTTCGCCATTTTCCTCATCGGCGGTAGCGTTGGCTTCCAGGGCCGGCCCGATCTCCGTGATCTTGCTGAGCAAGTCGCGATAGTCGGTGGTCGTCCCCCACGAGCCGTGCTTGATGGGTTTGTTCATTGTCTTCTCCTCCTTTTCAATGCGGTCAGCCGGCGAGGAAATCGCCGATCTTCCTGAGTGTTTCGGGTTTCTCCTGCATGACGAAATGGCCGGCATCCTCGACCAGGATCAGGCGTGCGTCGGGCAGGGCTTCGACGAAGAGCGGCGCCTGGCCAGCCGGCAGCAGACGGTCCCTGGTGCCCCAGACGACCAGCGTCGGATTGGCGATACGCGCCAGAAAGCGCCGCAGGTTCGGATGGCCCATGCCGAACGGCGCCAGCAGCCGGCCGAGCGTCTCGCCTTCGCGGACGCGGTCGGCGCCGAAGGCCTCGGCAAAGGCGGGGTCTGAGCCGTCCGGGAAATAGCGCAGCGCCACCGAGACGTCATGCGCCAGATAGGCCGGCAGCTCCTGCGGCGCGACCGCGCCCAGATCGGTGGCCGGATGCGCGGGGTCGTTGAGCCCGGCGGGAGCGATCAGCACCACCTTGTCGAAACGCTCGCGCGCAAGGCCGGCGAGCTCGGTCGCCATCCAGCCGCCCATGGAAAAGCCGATGAGATGAGGCTTCTCCGGCAGGTTCAGAACATCGAGCAGGTTCAGGTAGTGCAGAACCAGGTCGGACATCGCAGCGACATGCGGCGCCGGGCCAGAAAAGCCGAAGCCCGGATGGCTCGGGCAGAGCACGCGGAAGCGGTCGGCGAGGCCCTCCGCGAAGCCGAAGCCTTCAAGCGTCGAGGCGCCGTGCAGGAACAGCACGGGCTTGCCTCTACCGATGGCCTTCACCACCGTTTCCGTGCCGCCGATATCGTATTCGAGCGTTTCGAATTGAACGGCCATTTTCACTCTCCTCAAACAGGTGCGGCCTCAAGCAAGGTCCGGCTGAATCAGCACTTTGCATTGCGTGGTGCGGCGGCGAAGGCTCTCGAATATCTGCGGAACTGGCGAGAGATCGATCCGGTCGGTGACCAGAGCTTGCGGTGCGAAAGGTCCGCCGCGCAGCGCATCGAGGGCGACGCCGAATTCGTTGCGCTGATGGAAGAAGACCGAGAACCGCAGGTTCACTTCCTTGGTCAGCGCAATGAACGGATCCCATTCGTCGCCGCCGATACACAAGCCGACGCCAACCACCGTGCCCTGCAGCCGCACCGCTTCGACCGCCGCGCCGATGAGGCCGCGCTTGCCGACGCATTCGAAGACAATGTCTGGCGCTCCTCCGCAGAGATCGGCTAGGTTCTCGGTCAGCTTTTCGCCGGAAAGCGCGAAGCCGGTCGCGCCGAGAGCAAGCGCACGCTCGCGCTGATGGCCATGGATGTCGGCCACCACGACACGCGACGCCCCCATCCGCCGCGCCCAGAAGGCGACGAGCAGCCCGATCGGCCCGGCGCCCAGGATGGCGGCCCGATCCCCCGGCTTCATGCCCGAGCGGACGATGCAATGCAGAGCGACTGACAGCGGCTCGGCCAACGCACCATCCTCGAGCGCCACATCGCCGGGCAGGATATGACACTGGCGTGCGGCCACGGTCGCGTATTGCGCATAGCCGCCGCCGATCAGCTCCATCTCGCGACAGCGCGCCGGATCGCCGCGCTCGCAGGCCTCGCAGTGCCCGCAACCGCGCATCGGCACGACGGCCACTCGGTCACCGATCCGAAGGCCCGTTGCCTCCGATCCGACCGCGACGATGTCACCGGAGAATTCATGGCCGAGC
Source organism: Mesorhizobium sp. M7A.F.Ca.MR.362.00.0.0 (assembly GCF_004023175.1). Taxonomy (NCBI): domain Bacteria; kingdom Pseudomonadati; phylum Pseudomonadota; class Alphaproteobacteria; order Hyphomicrobiales; family Phyllobacteriaceae; genus Mesorhizobium; species Mesorhizobium sp. M7A.F.Ca.MR.362.00.0.0. The sequence continues at coordinate 1,405 of NZ_RZTF01000471.1, read as the reverse complement.
ACAAAGCCTGCCTCGATGCCGAAAGGCACGGGGTCCTCGGTGATATGCAGATCGCTGCCGCAGATGCCGCAGGCAGCGACACGCAAGACGACCTCGCCCGGTGCCGGCGTCGGGTCCGGCACCGTGCCGATCCGCAGCGGGACGCCGACCCTATCGAAGATGGCGGCTTTCATGAATCCTCCTCGTCAGCGGTTCGGGTCGACGAGCTTGCGTCGGATCGGGAACCATGGTGCATCCCACCGTTTCGAGATCAGGCCCCAGATGCCCGTCCGGGCGTAGAGCGCGACCAGAAGCGTCATCAGGCCGAGGACAACGAAATAAGTCGCGCCGTATTCGCCGAACCAGCGGTCCGCGATGAAGAAAATCAGGGATCCGATCAGAACGCCCTCGATGGAGCCGATTCCGCCGACCATGACGATGAAGATCGCGACGTTGGCCCACATCGGATCGAAGGCCGAACCCGGGGTGATGCGGAGCTGCGCCATGAAATAGATCGCCCCGGCAAGACCGCAGCCGACCGCCGACGCGACGTAGATCAGGAAGCGCAGCTTGACGACATTCACGCCCTGGCTTGCGGCCGCGACCGGATTGTCGCGCATGGCGATCAGCGCAAGGCCGAAGCGCGAGCGAAGCAGCCAGTAGCTGCCGCCCAGCGTGACGAGCAGCATCCCCGCGCAGAGCAGCGACATGGCGACATTCCGCTCGAAGGCCGAATAGTCCTTCATCACGCG